>JAUMVX010000059.1 GCA_030529945.1 Bacteroidia bacterium
AAGAAGGAGTGTACCGGGGTACACGACTGATGAACAAATGAATTTAGACCAAAAAGACGAGCAAAAGCACCAAGTTATTTTTTAGGAATCACTTAATATAAGAGTCCATTCCTGCTTACCGCACATCTCGATACATAGGACGGCGGGCGAGAACGACTGACCGGTGACAGGGTCTTTTTCATTGATAATACGGATGAACAGAGTATCTTTGTGACAAGGTATGCGACAAGGCGAGACGGGACGTTTCCATCGGAGCCGACTCGCGAATAATCGATTAATATATTATGTACCAGTACGTTAAGGACGGCGATAGGTACGTCGTCAGCATAGACAATCATCAGGATGTAATGGAGGCTCTGACTGCCTTCTGTATCGAAACGGGAATCCGCGCCGGTGAGGTCAGCGGTATCGGGGCGGTCTGCAGCGCCACTCTGCGCTTCCTGAACCCGGCTACGAAAGCTTATGTGGACAGGACTTTCGAGGAGCAGATGGAAATTTCGAGCCTCGTGGGAAACATCTCCGAAAAGGACGGAAAGCCATACCTGCATCTTCACGTAAATCTCGGAAGGTCAGACTATTCGGTAGTGGGAGGGCATATGCTCACCTGCCGCATAAACGGGGCCTGCGAACTTTTCGTGACCCGTTATGACTGCCGTCTCGGCCGCCGTTTCGATGAGGAAACCGGCCTGAACCTCTACGATTTCTGATAAGGCTGTGCGGCCGGCACTCCTGCAAGTCCGGGGGATGTACGGCTACGCGACCGTCATTTCTGCAAATCCGAAGAGCGCGATGCTGCGGCAACTGCGCAGCGGATGCCGTCGATGGCGGAGGAAACTATGCCGCCGGAATAGCCCGCGCCCTCGCCGCAGGGATACAGTCCGGGACAGCCATCGCACTCCAGCGTGTCGGGGTCACGGCAGATGCGCACAGGGGAAGAGGTCCGGGACTCCACTCCAAGAAGCAGGGCCTCACGGGTGTAATAGCCCCGTACAGTCTTGTCCACCAGAGGGAAAGCCTTCTGCAGACGCCGGGCTACGGCCGGAGGAAGAATCTCGTGGAGCGGTGCTGACACGACCCCGGGACGGTAGGTGGTTTCAGGAAGATCTGCGGAAATGCGGCCCTTGCAGAAATCGGTCATCCGCTGCGCCGGAGCGGCGAACGGATGGAGGCTGCCATCAGGCTTATCTGCACATCGGCCGCCGGCAGTCTTCTTCGCCGGACGGAGGCCGGAAGAGTCGCCGGGATGAGAGGCAGTGTACATAGCCCTCTCTACATCTCTTTGATAGTCAAGCAGTCCGAAAGGACCGGCCGCAGCATACTTTTCGGGCACATCTTCAGGCTCGATGGAAACTACCACCCCGGCATTGGCTCGGCGGGAATTCCGCCGGGAATTCGACATCCCGTTAAGCACTACCGTTCCCGGCTCAGTGGAGGAGGGCACGAGCACCCCTCCGGGGCACATACAGAATGAGAACACTCCCCTTCCGTCCACCTGCTGCACGAAAGAATACTCCGCAGGAGGAAGAGACGCGTCCCGGCAGGAAGTGCCGGGAGAGGATGCGCTGTGATATCTCGCGCGGTCTATCACCTCCTGGGGATGCTCCACGCGGACACCCATCGCGAAACCCTTGGCTTCGAGACGACAGGATTCCGCCGCGAGCATCTCATAGACATCCCGCGCCGAGTGCCCCGTAGCCAGAATCACCGACTTCGCACTGTAGTAACGTGACGGCAAGGTATCACCCGCAGTAATGTCGGAGACCGCAGCACCGCCCGCAGAGCGCGAAACGCAGGAAGGGGCACCCTCACCGCCCGCAGAGCGCGAAACGGCAGAACTGGCATCAGCACCGCCCGCATCCGCCACCCTGACTTCCAGACTGCCGTCCGCGAGCGTGCGCAGACCGTCCACGCGCGAGGAGAAATGATACTCGCCTCCCCGGGCAATGATGAAATTCCGCATATTCTCCACAATGGCCGGCAGTCGGTCAGTCCCGATATGGGGATGCGCATCTATAAGTATCGAAGGATCAGCCCCGAAGCGCACGAGAGCATAGAGAACTTCGCGATTGTCCCCCCGTTTCGAAGAGCGGGTGAAAAGTTTCCCGTCGGAAAACGCCCCGGCCCCGCCTTCGCCGTAACAGTAATTCGAATCGGGGTCCAGAACCCCGTCCCGGGACAGCGCGGCCATATCCTTTTTCCGCGCGTGAACATCCTTACCGCGCTCAAGCACAATGGGTTTCAAGCCCAGCTCCACAGATTTCAGAGCGGCGAAAAGCCCCGCGGGACCCGCACCGACCACAATCACCGGAGCCGCTTCGCGCACATCCGGATATTCCGTCAGCCTGTAAGGCTGCCAATGCTCCCCCGAAGCGTAAACCTCTACTCTGTAGCGATATACCGGAGTCCCTCTGGCATCCAGACTTTTTTTTACGGGTACGCTGACATAATCGGCGGAAGACAGGTCGGGACAGGACTCCGGGAAAAACACCGCCTCCGGAGAGCATACTCTCACCCGGGCTGAAGCCGGAAGGCCGAGATGCCTTCTGGTCTCGGCGCAGAGCAGCAGCTCATCCGGTGTCCTGGACGGACTCAGGGTAAACTCGAACGAGCGCATCAGAAATCGGCTATTCTGGAAACGGGAGCCACGTCCAGCGGAGCCCTTTCCCCGTTCAGATAGTGGAAATAACCTGCTATGGCTATCATAGCCGCATTGTCCGTAGTGAACTTGAACTCCGGAAGATAGGTCTTCCAGCCCCGGCGGCCCCCCTCCTCCGTTATGCGCCGGCGCAGACCGCTGTTCGCGGAAACTCCGCCGCCGATGGTGATCTCACGGATGCCGGTCTGGGCGGAGGCCTTGATGAGCTTATCCATCAGAATGTCTATCAGGCACTTCTGGAAGCTCGCGCAGATATCCGCCTTGTTCTTCTCCATAAACTCCGGGTCGCGGGCAAGTTCATCTCGCACGAAATAGAGCAGCGAAGTCTTCACTCCGCTGAAGCTGTAGTCGAGACCCGGGATATGAGGCTTCGCGAAATGGAAACGCTCCGGGTCTCCCTGTGCGGCGAGCCTGTCGATTACCGGTCCGCCCGGATAGCCGAGCCCCATCATCTTCGAGCATTTGTCGAAGGCCTCTCCCACGGCGTCATCTATGGTCTGTCCCAGAATCTCGAATTCCAGCGGGCTGCTGACCTTTACTATCTGGGAGTTGCCCCCGGAGACCAGAAGGCACAGATAAGGGAACGAGGGTTCACAGACCGGCTTGTCGGCCTGACGCACGAAATTCGCGAGCACGTGCCCCTGAAGATGGTTCACCATCACTATGGGCACGTCCAGCGATATGCTGAGGGCCTTGGCGAAGGAAGTCCCCACGAGCAGCGAGCCCAGAAGTCCGGGGCCGCGGGTGAAGGCGATGGCCGTAAGCTCCGACGGCTTTACGCCGGCACGGCTGAGAGCCTCGCTCACTACCGGGACTATGTTCAGTTCGTGAGCCCTGGAGGCGAGTTCGGGAACGACTCCGCCGAAGGCGCGGTGTACTTCCTGGCTTGCTATGACGTTCGACAGCAGGTAGCGGTCCGAGATGACCGCCGCCGAAGTATCATCGCAGGATGATTCTATTCCGAGAATTATATCTGGCATTTGAACACTCAAAAAATGACAACCTGCAAAATTAGTGATTAATATTTTAAGTTATTATTTTAGAATCACTAAATTTGTAGGTTAAACTTATCGGGAGATAAAAAAGGCGATTCATATAGTCTATAAGGCGGCGGTGGCCCTGGCGGTCATCGCGGTCGGCCTTGCCGTCCTGCTGCAGCTGCCGTCCGTCCAGAGCTCGGTAGCGCGTAAGGCGATAGCAAAGCTCGAAAACATCACCGATGCCAGAATCACTTTCTCCTCCCTGGAAGTGATGCCGTTCAGCGGGCTGATTCTGAAAGACCTCGCCATAGTGGACACCGCTCCGGTCCCGGATGCCCCCGACACCCTTTTCAGCGCAGCCGACGTGAACGCCGCATTCGGCATAAGAACCCTTTTCTCGCACCGGGGCATATATCTGAACCGCGCCATAGTCAGGGATGCTGATATGAACTTGGTGATGGAGCCGGGCCACAGACTGAATCTGAAACGGATTTTCCGCATACCCGACAGCACGGGCAGAAGCCGTCTGCGCCTTATGATAAGAAAGGCCGAGGTCGAAGCCGTAAGGCTGAGAATCCTGCAGATGACCGGAGAGAAGGGGTCGGATTCCCCGGATGGAAACGGCGCGATGAAAGCTATGGATTCCCGCGACCCTCAGCAGAGAGACCCCGACGGCGCGAGGGAGGGTATGGATTTTCGCGACCTGAATCTGAGAGTCTCCGCGAAGGGACACAATCTCAGCGTCATAGATAAAATCTTCTCCCTGAAGCTGGACGAAGCGAGAGCGAAAGAGGAGAGAAGCGGCTACAGAGCTGCAGTCACGGGAGGAATAGTGCGGGCCAGATACGGGGAGGTGGACATCATCAAAACCCGCATCAGAGACGGAAGCTCCGACATCCTGCTGAACAGACTCCGCAAAGAATTCTTCACAAACAGCGATGCCATCGAGGCCCGCTTGAGCGGAAGCGTAAGTCCGGCGAGCATAAACACCATACTCGGGACTTCGCTCCCCGAAAGCGCAAGACTGGAGTTCGAGACCCTGGACGTGAGCGGAGACGAAACGAAACTCAGCCTCAACAGCCTGAAATTCAGAGAGACGCTCTCGGGCATAAACGGCACGCTCAGAGGCGGAGCCGAAGGGCTCTGGGAAGAAGACCCGAAACTGAAGCTCACGGCCGAAGCCCTCTCCTTCGATATGGGCGGAGCGCAGATGCTCCTGGAAGCCTTCGGCAAGAGCCTGCCGGAGTTCCTTTCGCGCGAGACCCGCTACCGCTTCGACGGAAACGTGAGCGGAGCGCTGAAGCATCTGAAAGTAAAAGGCAGACTGGCGGAAGACGGCGGCGGAGCCGCGGATACGGAATTGGACGTCAAGGATTTGACGTCCGCCTCGAAGAAAATCGGCATCAGCGGGACTCTGCACACCGAGGACCTCGGAATCGGGCGGATACTCGGCAACGCGAAGCTGGGAGAATGCACGCTCGGCTGCGGATTCAGCGCCGAACTGGGACGGGACGGAGAAGTGGAAGGCGTATTGGACTCTCTCAGAGTCAGCAAGTTCGGTCTGATGGGCTACGACTACCGGAGCCTTCGCGCCCAGGGACAGCTGAGCGGCACGACCTTCGACGGACGAGTGGTCTGCAACGACCCGAACCTGAATTTCCTCTTTCAGGGGCTGCTGAACTTCTCGCGCCAGTCGGAAGGTGCGCGCTACAACTTTTTCGCCTACCTCGCCTATGCTGACCTCCACGCCCTCGGAGCCGACTCCAGAGAGATTTCACGGGCGCGGGGCGCACGCATCGAAGCCGACTTCAGGCGCATCAGAAAAGGCGAATTCGACGGCAGCGTCCGCCTGAACGGGCTGAAGCTGGAAAGCGCTGACACCAAATATGATATGGGCGAAGTCACCCTGAACTCCCACTCCTCCGCCGGACGCTACAGCTTCGATTTCTCCTCGGATTTCGCGCACGCCAGATTCAGGGGGACGCAGTCGGCGGGCAGGATGGTGCACGATGTGGCGGCATTGACCGTAGGTCGCGAACTTCCGGTTCTGAAAGACATAGGCACGAGCACGGGCGAGAGCTACGAAGTGTCTGTGCAGCTGCACGATACGCGCGAGCTGCTGTCCTTCGTCACCCCGGGTCTGTACATAGCGGACAGCAGTTTCGTGCGTCTGCGAGTGCGCGAAGGCGGACAGCTCACGGCGCGCGCGGGTTCCTCACGCCTCGCGTTCGGCCGCCGCTACATCAAGGGACTCGAGCTGAGCCTGGACAACGAGGACAACTCGCTGAACTGCAAGGTGAACGGTCGCGAGATGCAGCTGTCCGACGCGCTGCGGCTCGAAAACAACTCGCTGATGCTCTACGCGAGCGGCAACAACCTCGGACTCGGCTACTACTACGACAACAGCGCCGCGAGCGAGAACCGTGGCGAGATTTACCTCACGGCGGAGTGCCTGCGCGACGGGAGTGACAGACCGGCCGTCAAGGCCAGAAGCCTGACGTCCAATATCTATGCGAACGGCCGCCAGTGGCGCATTCTTCCCGCCGGCTTCGGCTACGGCGACGGACGGCTCAGCGTGGACAGCCTCAGGGTGGAGTGCGACTCCCAGTCCCTGACCATCGACGGCGGGGTCAGCAGAAAAGGCACTGACACTCTGGAGGTCAATCTTTCCGACCTCGACCTCGGGATGCTGAACAGCCTCTCAGCCTCTCTGCCGGCTCTGGAAGGCAGAGCCACGGGGAAGGCCCTCATTTTCTCGCCGACTGAGGCGAAAAGCGGCATTCTGGCGAAACTCCTGCTCTCCGACACCTCCGTTTCGGGCTACAGGGCCGGGGACATCAACGCGGGACTCAGCTGGGACAATGGCGCGGGAGAACTCGACGCGGTGCTGCGGAACTCTCTGGACTCCCTTTCCACCTTCGATATACGCGGAAGCTATTCGCCTAAAAACAAGGCTGTCAAGGCGCAGCTTCAGCTTCAGGACTTCGAGGCGGGATACTTCTCTTCGTTCGCCCGGAAGATTTTCAGCACCCTCGAAGGCAAAGTAAGCGGAAAGATAGACGTCGGAGGCAGGCTCGACCGGCTCGACGTCAGCAGCGGAACCTGCAGCATATCCTCCGGAGTGCTGGGAGTGGATGCGACGGGGGTGGACTATTTCGTGGGAGGCACATTCCATATAGACAATTCGGGAATCCATTTCGACGAGGTCACGGCCTCGGACGGCAGGGGCGGCAAGGGCCGGGTCAGCGGAGGTCTGCTCTACGAGCGTTTCAGAAACTTCAGGCTCGCCACCGCCATCGAGGCGGAAGACATCAGATGCGTGGCCCTGGACAGCGGCGAGAGGTTCTACGGCCATCTGAACGGTACCGGAAAGGTGACCTTCGAAGGCCCGTTCAGCGCCATCCGTATGGAAGCCGAGGCGGTGACTTCAAGCAAGGGAGATCTGCACATTCCTATAAAATCCTCCGTTTCGAGCGGCTCCGGCGACCTTCTGAAATTCAAGGAAAAGCAGCTGTTCTCACACGTGGACCCTTACGAGCAGATGATGAGCCTTATGAAGGACGGCGGACGGGGACCGAGCGACTTCAGTATGGGGCTGAAGATTACCGCCACTCCTGCCGCCACCTGCAATGTGGAGATAGGCGAAAACAGCGGGGCCTCGCTGAAGGGGCACGGCCGGGGTGATCTGCTTATGGAGATAAGACCTTCACGGCACGAGTTCAGCATCGGAGGAGACTACACGCTCTCTGACGGCGACATCCACATCTCCGCTATGGGGCTCGCGAACAGGAATTTCACCATCAACGAAGGCAGTTCCATAAGCTTCAACGGGGACATAATGGAGAGCAGCCTGTCCATCGACGCCGTCTATAATACCAAGGCCTCGATAGCCAACCTCATAGTGGACACCACTTCAGTGTCCGCAAGACGCAACGTGGAATGCGGCATCAGCGTCACGGGCAAGCTCCGAGACCCGTCTCTCGCCTTCTCGATAAACATCCCCGACGTCGATCCGCTGACAAAGACCAAGGTGGAGAGCGCCCTGAGCACGGACGACAAAGTCCAGAGACAGTTCCTCGCCCTGCTTCTGACCGGCAGTTTCCTGCCGGACGAAGGCTCGGGTGTCGTCAGCAATCCGGGCAACATCCTCTACTCGAACGTGGCCGACCTGATGGCCAACCAGCTGAACGGCATTCTGGAGCGGCTCCAGATCCCTCTGGACCTCGGTCTGGGCTACCGCACCGCGAGCTCCGGCACCGGAATCTTCGACGTGGCCGTGTCCACGCAGCTCTTCGACAACCGCGTCATAATGAACGGAACCATAGGCAACCGCCAGATGACGGATGCCTCGGCCGCCGACGTGGTGGGCGACATCGACATAGAAATAAAGCTCGACCGGAGCGGCTACCTGAGACTGACGCTCTTCTCGCATTCCGCGAACTGGTACACCAGCTATCTGGACCGTCTGCAGCGCAGCGGATTCGGTTTCGCCTACCAGAAGGAATTCAACACCCTGGGCGAACTGCTGCGCAGCATCTTCGCCGGAAAGCAGAAGCGCGAGCAGATGAAGCTCGACGCCTCGCTTCGGGAGAAAGACAGCAAAACCATCGTAATAGAATGAACGGAAAACTCTACCTGATACCCTCCCCTCTCTCCGACGGCGAAATCACTGACGTGATACCCTCTTCGGTGCTGCGGCTGCTTCCGACCCTGGACTGTTTCGTAGTGGAGGAAGTGCGCACGGCGCGGCGCTACCTCTCCAGAGCGGGCCTCAAGGGGCATATCGACTCTCTGGAGTTCCACCTGCTGAACGAGCACAGCACGCCCGCCGACGCGGAAGCTCTCGCGGGTCTTTTCGCGGACGGGCGGGACGTGGGACTGATCAGCGAAGCGGGACTTCCCGCAGTCGCCGACCCGGGCGCTATGCTCGTGGAAGTCTGCCACCGACGTGGCATACGCGTGGTGCCGCTCACCGGACCCTCCTCGCTGATGCTCGCCCTTATGGCATCCGGCCTGAACGGCCAATCCTTCGCCTTCTGCGGTTACTTGCCGGCTAAAGCCGAGCAGAGGAGGGCAGCGATCAGAAATATAGAAAAAACCTCCGCCAGACTACGCCAGTCGCAGATTTTCATAGAGACACCATACCGGAACGACGCTATGCTGTCAGATCTTCTGGAGAGCTGTCTGGACTCCACGGAACTGTGCATCGCGGCAGACATCACCTCGGAGGGCGAGTATATCCGCACCCTGAGCATAGCCCGGTGGAAGAAAGAAAAGACGGAAATCGGCAAAAGGCCGTGCGTATTCATACTGCTTGCGAAATGATAGGAACAGTGGAACTCGCCGGGATGGAATTCCTCGCCCGGCACGGCTGCCTGCCGGTAGAAAAGGCCGTGGAGAACCTCTTCGTCGTGGATTTCTCCGGAGAATATGATATGGGCGCGGCGGTGCGCAGCGACAATCTCTCGGATGCCGTGGATTACGGGGACATATATGACATAGTGGCCCGCGAGATGGCGGTGCCCTCCTCTCTTCTGGAGCACCTCGCCGGACGCATCTGCGACGGTATCGCCGCACGTCATCCCGAGCTTGTTTCATTCAGTGTCTGCGTTTCCAAGCGCCGTCCCCCTGTGAACGGCGTCGCGGCCTGGTCCAGAGTAAAAATCAGCAGATGAAGATAGCTTTTCTCACGCTCGGCTGCAAACTGAACTACGCCGAGACCTCCACCTACGAACGGGGCTTCCTGCAGGCCGGCTGGGAGGCCGTGTCCCCGAAGGAGAAAGCAGACGTGTACCTCATAAACACCTGCTCAGTCACGGCTACTTCCGACAGCAAATCCCGCAATCTCATACGTAAGGTCCACCGTCTGAATCCCCTCGCCTATATCGTGGTGACGGGCTGCAGCGCCCAGCTGCGCCGGCAGGAGATCGAAGGGATAGACGGGGTGAGCCGCGTCTTCGGGGCTCACGAGAAGCAGAACGTGGTGAGCGAGACCCTGGAGGCGGTCCGGGGCGGCCACGGATTCAGGTCCGCCGCCACTGCCGGCACTGACGGGGTTTTCGGGGCTTTCAGCACCGGAGAGCGTACACGCTCCTTCCTCAAGGTTCAGGACGGCTGCAGCAACTGCTGCGCCTACTGCACCGTGCCTTATGCCCGGGGAGAAAGCCGGAACATACCCATCAGCGAGTGTCTCGCGGGAGCGAGGGCCATCGCTGCCGAAGGCGTGAAGGAGATAGTGCTCACGGGTGTGAACACCGGAGATTTCGGAAGGACTACGGGCGAGAGTTTCCCGGACCTGCTGAAGGCCCTGAATGAAGTGGAAGGGATAGAGCGCTACAGGATTTCATCCATAGAGCCTAATCTGCTGACCGAGGAAACCGTGGCGTGGATAGCTTCGGGCACGAAATTTCAGCCCCATTTCCATATCCCTCTCCAGAGCGGGAGCGACGAGATTCTTCGCAAGATGGGACGGCGCTACGACACGGCGGCTTTCTATGACAAGCTCAGTATGGTACGCCGCCTGATGGAGGCCCCGGGGAGGCTGAAAGTTTTTTTCGGGATTGACCTTATGACTGGTCTGCCGGGCGAGAGCGAGGCCCTGTTCCGCGAGAGCTGCGATTTCGTGCGCAGCTGCGCCCCGGCATTCATTCACGTATTCCCATATTCCCGCAGGCCCGGTACTCCGGCCGCCTCTATGCCGGGACAGGTGAGCGAGGAAGTGAAGAGGGAGCGGGTGGCGGTTCTGGAGGAGCTGTGCGCGGAGCTGCACGGGGATTTCGTCGCGGCCCACAGGGGTATGCACGCCCGCGTCCTTTTCGAGTCGAAGGAGAAGGACGGTTCGATGGGCGGGTACACGGAGAATTACATCCGCGTCACGAGGCCCTGGGACCCTTCCCTGAGTGGGCAGATCGCGGACGTGGTGATCTGAGGCGCGAGATGCCCGAGCAGGTCGGGCATGACGGAGCGCACGTCCGGGCATGACGAGGAGTGGGCGTCATTGCCGGCTCCGCCCTTCGTATCATTGCCGGCTCCGACCGGCAATCCCGTCACCGCTGCGCCATCTATTCCTTTCTGTGCTTTTGCGAGTCAATCCTGCAGACCCTTGATTGACAGTGCTATTGTCCTAACCCACATTGCAGCGGAAGCCCCCTCCGATTTTTTTTCGCGTCCCCCGACCGG
>JAUMVX010000060.1 GCA_030529945.1 Bacteroidia bacterium
CACGGGGCGATCGGGGTGGCCGAAAAGGCCGGAGTGGTCGGAGCGACCGGAGAGGCCGCGTAAAAGAAAAACACTTCTGAAAAGGTGGGAAAGACTTTCAAGATATTGCCCGAGAAACTCGGCATCAGAACCAAGCTGGGCCTCAGCCTGAGCGCCATCGCGGCTATGCTGCTCCTGTCGAGCGTCATCTCCGTGATGATGTACGTGCGTATGAGCAGCTATGTCACGGGCCTTATGTCCGAAAACGTCAAGTGCATAAACACAGCCCGCGAACTGTCCTCCATAGCGGCGGACGACGACCTCGACGTCCTGGCGGTGATAGGCGACGATGTATTCGTCGATACCCCGGACCTGCGGGAGAACGCCTTTCTCGAGAATTGCGCCGCCCTGAAGCTGGCGCTCACCTCCCCCGCCTCGGCGGCCCTCGTGGACACCGCGATGCAGTCGTTCGCCCGCTATTCCGTCACCTGCCGGGAACTCGAAAACGTCCTGCAGTCCGAATTCATAGATACGCGCACCTGGTATTTCGAGCGGCTCCAGCCGGTCTATAACGCTCTCCGTTCCGACCTCGACGAGCTGAGCGCCGCCATCTATGAGGACCTGGGCCGGAACGCGGGCACCTTCGAGCGCGGATTCTACCGCAGCATCATACCGGCCATAGTGGCGGTGGGAGTGGGACTGCTCCTCATAGTGATGCTCTTCTTCTTCCTGAACGCCTATTACGTCTCGCCGCTATACAGGATGCTCGGCGGTCTGAAGAACTACCGGGATATGGGCAAGCGCTACAGCGTGGAGTTCGACGGGGACGACCAGCTCTCGGAACTGAACTCCGGCATAACGGACGTGGCCGACGAGAACCAGCAGCTGCGCAAACGTCTGAACGCCATCCGGCAGAATCTGACCCAGCAGAACAGGCAGTGAAATGAACATCAAGATAATAAGCAGAAACGTGGGCTTCGCCCTGCTCGTGAGCGCCCTATTTATGTTCCTTTCCGTCCTCGTCTCTATGGCGAACGGAAACGACAGCGCGCTCACCGCCCTGCTCATATCTTTCATCATCACGTTCATAGTGGGGATCTTCCCCTTCATCTTCGTCCGCAGGTCCTCCGGCATCACCCTGAGGGACGGATTTATGATCATAGTGCTCTCCTGGCTGCTCTCCTTCATCTTCGGAATGCTCCCGTACATCCTCTGGGGAGGCCCTTTCACCGTGGCCAACGCCTGGTTCGAGAGCGTGTCGGGCTACACCACCACCGGAGCGACCATACTGGAAAACGTGGAGGCGCTGCCCGACTCCCTGCTTTTCTGGCGCAGCTCCACCCACTTCATCGGCGGTCTCGGAGTCGTGGTGTTCCTGCTCCTGATAATTCCGAATTCAAGCCCGGTGAGACTCCGCCTCACGAATATGGAACTCTCCTCCCTCTCCAGGGAGGGCTATTCCACCCGTACGAACAAGATAGTCAGGATGTTCGCGGCGGTGTACCTGACATTGAACGCGGCAGCGTTCTTCGCATATTGGGCGGCGGGGATGACGCCCTTCGAAGCCGTGAACCACGCTTTCAGCGTGTGCGCCTCGGGTGGATTCAGCACGCGGACGCAGTCCATCGCCTCTTTCGGCTCGCGCCCCATCGAGGCTGTGTCGATGCTCTTTATGCTGCTGACTTCCCTGCACTTCGGTATGCTGTATCTGGTATTCGCCACCCGCTCGCTCAAACCGCTGAAGAATCCGGTGCTGAAATTCTACCTGCTTTCCCTGCTGCTTTTCACTCTGGTGCTGACCTGCCTGCTGCGGGCGGACGGCTGCACGCAGTCCTGGGGAGAGTCGCTGTGGACGGGAGCCTTCCAGATCATAAGCACCGCTTCGACCACGGGATTCTCGCTGAGCGACAACGCGGATTGGCCGGTGACGGCCGGAATAGTGATGATGTTCGCGGGGCTGATGTGCGGCTGCGCGGGCTCTACGTCCGGTGGAGTCAAGGCTGACCGCGTGCTGACTTTCCTTAAGAGCGTGCGTCTTCGCGTGCTCCGCACGGTCCACCCATCTTCGGTGACCGAGGTCAGGTTCGGCGACCACATCGTCAGAGAGGAGGAACTCTCGGCGCAGATGCTCTATCTGACGCTCTACTGTCTGCTCATCTCGCTCTCCGTGTTCATCAGTCTGCTGCTCGGAGTGGACTCTCTTAACTCATTCGCCGCCAGCGTGATGAGTCTGGGCAACGTGGGTCCGGCCCTGGGCCCTCTGGGCAATATGGGTTCGTTCTGCTCCATCTCCGACGGAGCCAAGTTCCTCTACACGATGGATATGTTCTGCGGGCGCATCGAAATCTATCCGATTCTCGCCGTCCTCACGATGCTGTTTTCGCGCAAGGTGAAATGATTATGGATCGGGCGGAACATTTCTACAGGCATTTTCTCGCGCATCTGGAATATGAGCCGACACCGTGCCAGGACAGCCTGCTGCGCGAGGTCGGCAGTTTTCTGGCGGGCGATGACGGGGACATAATGGTGGTGAACGGCTACGCGGGCACGGGCAAGACCACGGCCTCGTCTTCAGTCATCGAAGCTCTCGCGGAGCTGAAGCTCAGCACAGTGCTGCTCGCTCCCACCGGGCGTGCGGCCAAGGTGCTTTCACTCTATTCGCACCGCCCCGCCTTTACGGTCCACAAGCACATCTACCGCCAGAAAAGCGTCGGCTCGGACGGATTCGGGCAGTTCAGCCTCGCTCCGAACAAAGCCCGGTCCACCCTTTTCATCGTCGATGAGGTCTCTCTCATCGGAAGCGACCCGTCCCAGCAGAACTCGCAGGCGGTCTTCGGCTCGGGCAACCTGCTCGAAGACCTCGTGAGCTTCGTCCGCGAAGGAGAGGACTGCCGTCTGATATTGGTCGGTGACGCGGCGCAGCTGCCTCCGGTCGGCCTGGACTGCAGCCCGGCGCTGTCCCCGCAGTATATGGACATCTTCGGAGGCGTCCGCTACGCATCCCTGCACACCGTAGTGCGACAGGCTGCCGGAAGCGGCATCCTGTCCAATGCCACCCTGCTCCGTCAGCTCATTTCCTCGGAGGACACCTATGGGGACTTTTCCCGCTTCCGGCTGGATGTGAGGGGGCTGGAGGATGTGGAAAGAATAGGCGGAGGGGACCTGATAGAGAAGATCACGGACGCATATTCCCGCTACGGCGAGGACGAGACGGTCATACTCTGCCGCTCGAACAGAAGGGCCATCCGTTATAATCTGGGCATCCGCGCCGCAGTCCAGTTCAAGGAAGGGAGTCTGGAGAGGGGCGACAAACTTATGATAGTGAAGAACTGCTACCAGTTCGTCGATAATATAGAGGGGATGGACTACATAGCGAACGGAGACATAGTAAAGCTGTGCAGCATAAAGAATTACACGGAGCGCTACGGGCTGCGTTTCGCGGATGCGAGGATCAGTTTCCCGGATTACGGGAATCAGGAGGCCGCCGTGAAGCTCTGTCTGGACACCCTGAATTCCGAGTCCGCCGCGCTGACCTACGAACAGCAGAACGCTCTGTATCAGGGAGTTTCTGCCGATTATTCCCATATAGGTTCGAAGAAGAAGCGTTACGAGGCCGTGCGGGAGGACCCTTTCTATAACGCCCTCCAGATAAAGTACGCCGAAGCCATCACCTGCCACAAGTCGCAGGGAGGACAGTGGAAATGTGTTTTCATAGATAATCCTCTCTGGACGGACGAGCTGACATCAGACGATATGAAATGGATGTACACCGCGTTTACCCGTGCTACGGAAAAAGTTTATCTGGTCAATTTCCCGGAGCGGATATTTATGCAATGACCTGTATAAGTGAGTGAAAAATTTAAATTTCGCATATGAATTTTGAATAAATATTGAATAATTATGATAAAGAAACTG
Organism: Bacteroidia bacterium; assembly: GCA_030529945.1. Taxonomy (GTDB): domain Bacteria; phylum Bacteroidota; class Bacteroidia; order Bacteroidales; family UBA932; genus Cryptobacteroides. The sequence goes on from JAUMVX010000060.1 coordinate 3,895, forward strand.
ATTATTTTCGCCTCTCTTCTGCTCGGACTGAGCACTGTGGCCGGCGCTTCGGAATTCAACAGGATCCCCCTCAGCTGGAAATGGGTGTCTGATGAAAAAGTCGTCTTCAGCTATGACGGCAGCTTCACGGACCAAGAGGCATTCGCAGTGAATACCCGCTATTACGAAGTCATCAAGGGAGTCAAGGCTCCGGAGAAGTATCAGCAGACGCCGCTCTCTCCGGAAGGGGCCGTGAACCTGCGCTATTCTCCGGATTCCACGATGATAGCGTTCACCCGCGAGAACGACCTCTGGGTGGCGGATATCGCGACCGGGGCCGAAAAGAGGCTGACCTTCGACGGTTCGGACCTGATTCTTAACGGATACGCCTCCTGGGTGTATTATGAGGAGATACTCGGACGCGCCTCACGCTACTGCGCCTTCTGGTGGTCTCCGGATTCGCGGAAACTGGGCTTCTACCGTTTCGACAACAGCGCTGTGCCTATGTTCCCGATCTATTCCGCAGCGGGACAGGACGGGACACTCAGCCGTACCCGCTACCCGAAGGCCGGAGAGCCGAACCCGGAGGTGAGTATCGGAATGGTGGATGTCAGCGATGCTTTCAGCCAGTCCGGAGGGGAGAGCCGGACAGTGTGGGCGGATTTCGACCCGAAGGAGGACCAGTATTTCGGCATTCCTTTCTGGAGCGGCGACAGCAGGTATTTCTATATCGCCCGCGAACCGAGGCTTCAGCACGACCTGACCCTCTACGCCGTCTGTGCCGAAGACGGAAGCAAGACAGAAGTCTATTCGGAGCATTACGACACCTGGCTCAGCTGGATTCAGGAGGTGATCTTCACCGATGAGGGTCTCTATATGGCCCGGAGTTTCGAGACGGGATATGAGCAGATATACTTCCTTTCCTACGACGGCGGGACTCTGCGCCGTCTCACCGACGGGCCGAACAGGAACATTTCACTGCTGCGCGTGGACGGGGACTATGTGTATTTCAAGGCCGCTCGCGAGGGGTTTGCCAAGAGCGCTGTCTATAGGGTCGACGGCAAGGGACGGATTTCGACTCTTACGGACCCGGAGCTGAACGCGCAGCAGGTAAGTTTCTCTCCCGACGGGAAACATTTCGTCGTCTCGCTCTCCTCTTACGCCACTCCGACCCAGATCTGGATATACGAGACCGCACGCGCCGAGAGGGCTTGGAAGACACGCAAATTGCTCGCATCAGCGAGCAATAGGGGCAAGCGTATCGACAGGCGCTTCGCTGACACCTGCCTGCGCGTAGCGGATATGAAGGGGGACGATTACGACGCCTCGCAGTATGCACTGCCTCAGCTTATTACGATGACGACTGCGGACGGTTTCGAGCTTCCGGCGCAGATAACTTATCCGAAGGATTTCGACCCTGCGAAGAAATATCCTGTGCATTTCGAGATTTACGGAGGTCCCGGGACGCAGTATGTGCGCGACTATTGGCGGAAGCCGTCTGAGGATAACCAGTGGTGGAGCGAGAACGGGATCATCCATCTCGTGGCCGATTCGCGCGTGGCGGGTCATCACGGGCGCAGAGGGACCGACGAGGACTTCCGGAATCTGACTGCGGCTCCGATAAAGGATTTCGTGGCCTGGGGAGAGTATATGAAGAGTCTGCCTTATGTGGACGGGGACAAGATAGGAGTGGAGGGCTTTTCTTTCGGCGGTACGATGACGGCACTGCTGCTTTTCGAACATCCGGACGTGTTCCATTACGGCATAGCGGGGGGCGGAGTTTATGACTGGATGCTCTACGATTCGCATTATACCGAGCGCTTTATGGAGACCCCGCAGGCGAACCCGGAGGGATACGCGGCATCCCGGGTACTCAGCTCGGTGTCATCCTATCCGGTGACTTACGAGAACAACGACGGTTCCGTTATGCTCAAGCTCACCCACGGCACCGGTGATGACAATGTGCATTTCCAGAGCACTCTCCAGCTCGTGGATGAGCTGCAGAAGCAGGGGAAGTGTTTCGAGCTGATGATCTATCCGGACGGAATGCACGGCTACCGGGGTGCGCAGGGACGGCACTCGCTCGCCGCAGACCGTGAATTCTGGCTGAAGTATCTTCTCGGACGATAGGACCGGTATTCCGGACAAAATCCTCCTTGCTGCCCGTTTGTCCGGCAGAACGCCTTTTTTCCGGACAAAGGCACGACAGCGCAGCCCGAAGCCCGAGAAAAAGCCGGTCTTCGAGAGATAGGTATCGATGGTGATGTCGCCGAGGTTGCCGAGTCCCTGCCCGGCGTCAGCCCAGAAGGCGCTGCAGATAGTCGTTTATCCGTTTGGCGGTGAGAGCGTCGACGCCGCATTCTCCGGCGAAAGAAGGGAACTTCTCTATGGCGCACTTTACCTTCTCCAGAATCTTGTCCGGGCTTCTCACATCGTTCATTCTGGCGAACTCCAGCAGGTCCTTGTCGGATATGTTCTTCACCTTGCCCATCAGGGGCAGGAAGTGATAGTTCTGCAACTCGTCCCCCAGTTCGACCGTGAAAGTCATATCGTAGGCCGGGGATATGTGCCAGAGGCCGCTGCCGTCCATCAGGAAGGAAAAGTTCTTGTTGTGGTCGTCCACATTGCCAGCGAGGAAGTTGAACGCGGTCCTCGCGAAGAGTTCGTCAATTTCTTTCTGCGGGACTCCCTGTTTGCGGGCAGTCCGGAACAGATCTTCGTAGCTGGATGCCGACGGATTGACAGCGGAGAGCGTCTGGGTGAATACCTTGGCCCCGCCGGCTTTCCTGTCGAAGCGTTCGGTGATGAAGTGCTGCTCGCCGCCAATCTCGATAAGTGATGACGGCATCATCGTGATTCCCGCCGCCGGGAGCCCGTAAGCAAGCATTTATAACTTCAGAAGCAGAGTTGGACCAGTATGACACTTATTGAGAGAAGCGGATATCTTGACAGGATGCTCGGGGTGGTAGGCACTCCGGACATCAAGGTCATCACCGGCATAAGGCGAAGCGGTAAGTCGAAACTTTGGCGGCAATTTATTCAGTAATTTGCCGTCATCTATTCCAGAGAATCCCCGTCCATAAGGAAATCGAAGAGTCCGAGTGTCAGGATGCCGGAGACGATTTTCACGAGTCCGTTGCCTTTGCCGGATATCAGCTGATTCAAATAAAAGTCTCGTTGAATAACCATCATAGAATAAATATTCGGCAAGTTTGCCAGTTTTTCGATGCAAATATAAGTTTAAAACTTAAAAAGTGGAAGATATTGCGAACAATTTTCGGCAATCTTGCCGGAAAATCGTTGCGGCGGCAAAGAGATAAGTGTCACCGTGTTGCCGTGCTCCTTTATGACGTCGAGCAGGTCATTCACGTTCAGCCACACCGTAGCGGTATTGTCATTTTGTACCGGACGCGCTGTGCGAGAAAGGGAATAGCCTTTGTAAAATAGGGCATTGAAAAATTACGAAAAATGTAAAATAGGGTATTGAAATGACGAGAAAAATGTAAAATAGGGCGTCTTATTGGATTTGTTATGTATCTTTGCGTTAGGATTTCCATACAATATGCACAAGAAAACTGAAGATACGATTATTGACAAGAGAAGCCTCGAGACTATACTTGTCGATCAGAAGTCAGAGGTTCTCCGCTGGCAGGATGAACAGCTATGCCACAGATATGAGGAAAAGCTTGTGGACTTGCAAAGTCCACAAGCACAGGTCATCATCGGCGTACGGCGCAGCGGAAAATCAACGCTCTGCAAGCAGGTACTGTCTGATTCCGGCGTTCAATTCGCGTACGCTGACTTCGACGACGAGCGGCTGAATGGTTTGGAAACAAAACAGCTGAATGATGTTCTGGAGGTTTTGTACAAGATTTATGGTAACTTCCAGTATTTGTTTCTGGATGAAATCCAGAACATCGAAGGATGGCCGCTCTTCGTCAACCGGCTTCTTCGGACCGGCATGCACGTCATCCTGACTGGAAGCAACGCGAAACTTCTGAGCAGTGACCTTGCTACTCATTTGACCGGACGCAGCAGCGAAATCTCTCTATATCCTTTTTCTTACACGGAGTACTGCTATGTAGAAGGCATTGACAGCAAGTCTCCTGCAACGAAGGATATCGCCATCAGAAGGAATGCGTTCGACGAATATCTTAAACAGGGAGGCTTCCCGGAGGTCCTTAGGGTGAGGGATGCAAAAAGATATGTCTCCAACCTGGTGGACAACATTCTGAAACGGGACATTGAGCAGCGATATAATATAGCCTTCCCCGCTCAGTTCGAAAAACTGGCACATCATCTTCTCAATGTGTCGCCCTATGTGATATCCACTTCAGATATCACGGATCGGTTCGACTTCAAGTCGCGGCATACAGTCCGTAACTATGTCAAATACCTCAAGGACGCTTACCTGCTGGTAGGTATTCAGAAGTATTCAGCTAAGAGCCGGGAGCGTGCCATCGGGGAGAAGGTCTATGCGGTCGATGTCGCCCTTATGAACCGCAGGGAAAACGCATTTTCTGGAGAGAATCTCGGATGGCGTCTGGAGACCACGGTTCTCAACCATCTCATCCGGAAGTGCAAGAACGAAGGATGGGACACCTATTACTTGCGCGAGAGGTCCGGAGAGTGCGATTTCATCGTTTGTGACGGCAACCGGGTTCTCCAGTGTATACAGGTCTGCTATGACATCTCATCGGAGAAAGCCCGCAGGAGGGAAATCAACGGACTGCTTCTTGCCAGTCGCGTGACGCAGTGCGAGAACCTTCTTCTGCTCACAGACTGCGAATATCAGGAACTGGACGCAGATGGACACCATATAAAGATTCAGCCGGTGTACGAATGGTGCGAAGAACTTTTCAGCGAGTCTCAATGATTCAGGTAGTCCTGCTCCACATCGCTGATGAAGCGCTGTTTGTATTTGCGGTACTCGCCGGTGGCGTGTTCCATAGCTTCTGCGTGCGAGACGGGGTCTCGGCTGCGGATGGGACTCTCCGGCGCGTTATTGCTGAACCGACATTCTATCCAACCGTGATGCGATGCCCTGCTTGTAAGCTTCCTTGCTATCGTCATTCAGAAACGACATATCAATCATATCGTAGAATTTCGGCAGAAGTTTTCTGTACTTTTCGAGAATATTGTCAAATACCTTAGGCGCAATACCCGAAAGCGTCATAGCGCCGATGAAATCGCTTTTCTTCATTCGCTTCTTCCGTCCATTGAGCGTAAGCGCCAATTCTTCAGTGTCTTTCGGATTTACCATTGAGACATTCAGGAGGTCGTATGCCGGGGTAAGAAACCACCTGCCTTCGGGTGCATAAAGCGAGAAGTTCTTCAAGTGCATATCATTGTTGCCGACAAGCCAGCTGAAAAAAACTTGCTCATAGAAATCGGTCACGTCAAGAAGCGGGGCGTATGAATATTCCGCAATCTTCTTGGCTATTTGCTCATATGAACTCTTGTACTTGTATTCAGTCTGTCTCTCAGTAAGCTGGCACATATCCTCCATCGGGATCTTGCCTCCTTCTGATGTCCTGTCTATTCTTTTGGTAAGATAGCCCAATGTCCCGTCCTGAAGTCGTATCAGAGTGTGAGGCACAACCTTTATCTTTGCGATTTCGGCCAAATGCATTGTCAAGTCTTCGTTTTCAGGAAGATTCTTGTATGTCTCGGTCTGCGGCTTGAAGATATAATCGCCCCAAAGCCCCACGACCGTAAGTCTTTTTGAACCTTCGTGCCGGTCCAGGTGGAGAGACAGTTTTGCCTGTACTCCAGTCAATGTCGTCTGCGACTTTATCACCTGAGCGGCAAGGGCATCCAAATCATTGAGTGAATAGGGCAAATCCGGAGCACTCTGCATCCCGAAGAATTTCTTGGCGCAGCCTTTATGGAAATCCACTTCTCCGTCCACAAGTTCCTTATAGCAATATAGACATTTACTCATCGCTTCTCTCATTTACCGGCACGACACTTACCGCTCCGATGCAGTCCTTGCAACAGAGCAGGAGCAGGGACATCCTGTCCAAAGAACTGATGTCCGTGTTTCTCAAGGCCACATCAAGCAGCCATCCTTCCGGAATCAGACCATCGAAGAACGGGAACAGAATTTTGGATTGATAAGGCTTTTCAGAGAGTGGAAGCGTGAGGCTCACCTGTTCTGAGTTCTTATTGTCCAAAAACTCCTTATTGTAGCGGAATTCATATCCGGATTCTGTTTCAGTAAGGATGCCGGCAAAGCGGTCCTTAAAGTAAATCTCAGCTTTTCTCATTCAGTTCATCTGTCCTTACCGGTGCAAGCTCATAACCGAACATTGCAAGCACCTGATTAACCTTATCCATCCTGAGCGTCGACTTGCCTTGCTCAAGCTGACGCACGAAATTAAGCCCGACACCGCATTTCAGGGCGAGGTCTTCCTGGGTCAACCCATACTCCTTGCGGAGGGATTTGAGTTTTGCAGACAATAGCGTCTTCATAATAATTACATTCTATCGGATGCAAATATAGCCATTATTTTCACAATTATATTATATCGAATATAGAAATCATAAAATATCTAAATTCACATCAGTTCGAATATAGTAATGTACAAGAAAAGTTGCTTCATATTATGATAGATTGCCCCCCCCTTCCGCGATCTTGACGATTATGGCCCGGGTCCCCTTGAGGCCGACGCTTCCGCTGGCGAGGATGTCCTCTGTCACACGGCGGGCATCGGCCTCATCGGAGGCGCACACGCGTATGGTGTCGGCTTCGCCCAGCGGAAGCGGGTGCTGCCGCAGAGGGTTATCACTTTGAATCTGCCCTGCATACTATTTCATCACGGCGTTATACAGGTCCTTATAGGTTTTCACCACGCTGAACAC
>JAUMVX010000061.1 GCA_030529945.1 Bacteroidia bacterium
TTAAACGTATACAGTATCCCTGAAGCATTGGTGATGTCATCGCCAATACTCTTTCAACGCAGCAGCATAACTGCAAGAACCGCTCTGGCGGCCGTCAGGGATTCATCAGAAGTTCTGCCATACTTGCTTGACAAGGGCCGTTCATCCCGTGCAGGAAGGCTCGTCGGTGCTTTCAGAAATGTACAGATGCTCCCCGTAGCTGATGAAATCAAATCTACGATGGATCGTTTTGGATATGTGATCCGTGAGGAAGATCCGTTTGCTGATAAGTACGAGTTCATCAGGGACATCTCTCCATATGCGACCCGTATCCGTCTGATGTGGCAGAGTATGCGCGATTCAGTACTTTCCGTCAAGCCTACGGTTGCTATGCACACAGATATCGAGGCTTATATGAAAGATGTCGAAGACCGCTATAAGCTGGATGCATATCATTCCTTGTCTATTGAAGGATACAAAGTGTCGGAAGAGTTGATAGAGAAAGTACGAAGCGGCAATTGGAAGCCTGACGGGAATTCATCGGACAAAGAAGACAAGGCGGCTCTTGCTGCCCGCGGATATTGGCAGGCATTCCGGGAAGTCAAGAAAAGCCTGCGGGCCATATTTGGAGGAGCAAATGCAGGAAGTGTCGTTGAAAAAGACCATAGAATCTGGTATCAGGAGATGTTTGCTCCATCGGTGATGGCCGGTATCATCAAAGCTTCAGACATTGTCGGCTACAGGACTAATCAGGTGTACATCCGTAACTCCATGCATACGCCTCTGAATTCTGAAGCGGCAAGGGACGCTATGCCCGTTTTGTTCGATTTGCTCAAGACTGAGGAGGATGCGTGGGTGAGGGCAGTCCTCGGGCATTTCATCTTCACTTTCATCCATCCTTATATGGACGGGAACGGCCGTATGGGAAGATTCCTGATGAATGTTATGCTGGCTTCGGGAGGTTACAGATGGACAATAGTACAGAAGGATATCCGCGACAAGTATATGGCCGCTTTGGAACGAGCCAGTGTCCAAGAGGAAATCAGTGATTTCGCTGCACTTCTGACCTCTCTTGTGGGAGAATGATTTCCCGACTGCTGCTTTTTTTGTAACCTTCCCTAAAAATGACACTCAAACAACTGCTCGACTCTCTCACATTCGACGAGATCGCTCCGTTCATCGATCTGGAAGGCGGCAAGAACACATTGGCTCCTTTCAAGCAGCATTTCGACTATCTCCGACATCTGACTCCGACAGAGGGCGTGACCGGCGAGGTCAGCGTCGGCTACTGGAAAGACCCGGATATGGAAGATTCGGATTCGGAAGATGGTGAAGGTGGGGACGGAAGCGGAAAGCAGCTTTTCGCCGGAGCGCTCGAGGGGGACTATTGGGAGTCCTGCCTCGCCAAGGAAATCGTCCTCGACGAGGGCGTGACTGCATCCCCGGCGGAAATTGCGGGCTGCTGTCTCTGGCACACCTCATACTACGGCTTCCTGCCGGAGGAGGTGGGCGAGACGGTCAGGAATTGGCATAAGAGAAAGGATACGACACGATATTACATCCGGAAATTCAGAGACATACTTCCTACCCGCAGGGAGATGCAGTCCGTCCCCTCGTTCCATCAAGCAATCCGTCGGGAGATGCGGATACACAGGAAACACAGATCATTTAAAGAGATTCGCGAACTCAGAGACCTGTTCGACGGAGACTACCGTAAGTGGAGATACTGGAAACGCTACGAGATCAACACGGAGTACGCCAGGCGCATAGACATAAACGCCGAGTTCATCGATACCGTACTCGAGCGCGGGACCGGCGTTACTGGCCAGCCGGCAAGGAAGGAGTTCGGCAGGCTCTTCCGGGCCAATCACGTCAGCATCCACCGCTGCGACACCTTGGCCTACGATGCTGCGGGACGGCTGGACTATCTCCGGGAACTGGTCGGGAAATACGGACTTCTGCAAGCGGACAGATGTCTGCCGGACAGCTTCGTCTGCATCAGCGCTTCCCCCGAGCATCCGCTGACGGCTGATGAGACCGCCGAGATAGGAGCCCTCGTGATATCCGGCCACGGCGGCACGCACCGCATCTGGACAAAAACGGACGCAACCTGCGGAGAAGACCTGCGGGTGGACATCGCCTATTACGAATAACCGCCGCGGACTACCTGCCGCTCCTATACTGAGCGGCGGCGGAGGAGAGCCGGTTCCGCATTCTCTCCACAAGGATTTCCGGGGAGATGACGCGGATGCCGTCGGCGTAACCGAGGAGGTCGCGCTCGATTTCGAAGTTCAGCACCACCTCTATCTGGAAGACAGCCGAGCCGTCCACATTCCTCTCGACCACCATCTGACTCCGGTGAAACGGTTTCGTCTCAATGTACGGGACCTGCTCAGGTTTTGCCTTGAACCATATCTTAACCGGACTGTCCCCGGTCGCAGTGATAAAGGGATGACAATAAAACGTCCCGCTGCCACATCTCATTCCGGGCTGTCTTTTGCGAGGTGGCGTGATGCGGATAGTTTGCCGTTTTTCCGCTGATGCTGAAATTTGGCAGCCTCGTGCTGTTTATTTGCGGGAAAAACAGATGACATATGAACGCAGCAAGCAAATATAACAGCGCGGCCGCCGACGTGAAGTCTCTCGGCTCGGTGGTGCCTCCCCAGCTTGTGGAACCGACCGACAGGTCCCTGCGAAAACTCGGCGAGGCTCTTCTCGGAGATGTCAGCGGATATGTCGCGGCGCGGCTGCATTTCAGCGCGGACGAGCTGAACGCGGCACTGGCCGCGGAGCAGGTCGACGGCGTCGCCCTGGCAATGTACAACATAGAGAAAAGGAGCCAGTCTGTCATCATCGGCGACCAGACCGGCATCGGCAAGGGCAGGCAGGCCGCAGCGATGATACGCTACGGCCTGCTCTCCGGCTATCTCCCGGTGTTCTTCACGGACCGCTACACACTCTTCAGCGATATGTACCGGGACTGCAAGGCGCTGGGGATAAAGGATGCCCGGCCGCTGGTCGTGAACGCGGGAGTTTCCGTGGTTGACTTCGATGTCGTCGTCGAAGAGGAGGAGACTGGGGATGTGGATGAGATATGGTCTCCGGAGAGCGATGAGGACGGCGAAAGTGCGGAGCAGGAGGCCGAGAGGATGAGTCTCTATCAGAAGCAATATCAGGAGGTGTACAGGGCTCCGAAAAAGAGCGTCCTCCAGAAGATATTCGAGAGAGGAGACATCCCTCCGGAGTCGTACGACTACCTTATGGTGACCTATTCCCAGCTGAAGGACGCCGGACGGGACCTCACGAGAGTCGAATTCCTGCAGTCCCTTTGCGAGAAGCATCGGGTGCTGTTCATCTTCGACGAGGCCCACCGCAGCAGCAGTGTCAGCGCCGGGAAAATCTCCGTCATCACTCAGAGCATCAACAGGATACTCTCGGAATCCCCCCGGACGCAATGCCTTTTCCTCTCGGCCACGTTCGCCAAACGGCCGGAGAGCCTGATTACCTTTATGCGGCGCACGGCGCTCAGCGCGCTTGCCACAGAGAGCACTCTTGAATCCGCCTTGCACGCGGGCGGCGTCCCGATGCAGGAGTATGTGTCCACCTGCCTCGCGTCGGAAGGGCAGATGATACGGCGCGAGCATTCGTCGGAAGGCCTTCCGCTGCCGACATACACCTATCTTGACGATGACCTGGCGGCGCATTCGGAGCTGTTCGACAAGGTGATGTTCTTCTTCCGCGACATTGTGAAGCTCTCCGCCCAGGTGCATGACCTCGCGAACCTCTGCAACGCCGCCGGCCTGTTGCCATCATTCAGATGCTATCCCACAAGGGCGCAGCTGTTCTACATAAACAAGGTGCTGCTTCTTTCGCTCAAGGCCGTGAGGGTGGCGCAGACGGCCGTGGAGGAGGTGAGGCGAGGGCGCAGCGTCGTGATCGGGATGAGCGACACGCTGGAGTGCGTCCTGCAGGATGTCAGGGCGGATGAGGACGGAACCGTCCGCGGGGACTTCTCTACGCTGCTCCTGCGTCTTCTGAACAGGAGTGTCCGGAACTCGTCTGACAAAGAGGGAGCCCCACGGCCCATCTTCGACCTGGTGGCGGAGGCGGTCGGTGACGTGGAGGATTCGGGGTTCGCCGGGCCGATTAAATCTCTGGCGGAAGAAATCCGGAGCAGCTACCGTGACATTATGACGAACATCAAGGACGAGGTGTTCCATCTTCCTATGTCCCCGATTGATGTCATACGGCAACTCATCGAAAGGGAGTCGTTCGAGAGCCCGGACGGGGAGACTTCCAACATCCGTTTCGAGGAATGCACCGGCCGCGCCCATTGCCTCGAATATCTGTCGCCGGACGGGGACGACGATTTCGTGAATGCACGGATAATCCCCCGCCGCAAGCGCCACTCGAGCCACATATTCAACGATTTCCAGAACAACAGGCTGGACGTCATCCTCATCAACGCCTGCGGGGCCATCGGAGCGAGCGCACACGCCGTCTCCACCGCCGATGTCCCCGAGAGCGAGGTGCGTCAGCGCAAGATGCTCATTGTCCAGAACGACCTCGACGTCAACATAGACCTCCAGAAACGCGGCCGCATCAACCGCACCGGACAGCGGGAGGACCTGCCGCCTCTGTACGAGTATATAATCACGGCGATACCGTCCGAGAAACGGCTGAACATGATGCTCCGCGCCAAGTTGCGCTCCCTGAGCGCCAACACCGCGGCCTGGCAGGACCAGGACAAGGAGCAGGCCGACTTCATCGACATCGGCAACAAGTACGGCAACGAGGTCGCATTGGAATATATGGCCGACCACCCCGAACTCGCGCTGCTTCTGGGACTGGGAGGGAAGGTGGCGGCAAGCAGGCTGCTCGCCCGAATGGCGATGCTGAGCGTTGCGGCCCAGCAGGAGATAGTGGACGACCTTATGACGGCTTACACCGCGCTTGAGTCTGAGCTTCGCCGCCTTAATCAATGGGACCTCGAACGGGACTTCCGTGACTTCGAGGCGGAGTTCGTGCGTGAGGAACTGTTCACCACGGCCAAAGCCGACACCCCTCTGGGAGGGTGCTCATACCTTACGACCTACCGCTGCAGACAGAAGACTTTCCCCTACAGCTACGATGACCTGATGCGCCTGTGCGATGCGGCTAAGGCACGCTACGGCTGCGCTTATGAGTCCCACGATGCCTTGCGGCAGGAGGTGAAAAGGTATTATTCTTTCAGGACAAGGCAGGTCCGGCAGAGATACCGCGAGCGTCGCGCCCTACTTGAGGAAAGGGCGAAACTCTCTCAGAATCCCCACAGTCAGACTATCTTCACGAATGAGTACAATTCTCTTCCGGAGCGGGAAAAAGCGGATGTCCTGAAATACCAGAAAGAGAGAAAAAGACTTCTCGATATCCTCTCCCGCGCGGAGATAGGCAAGGGATATGAAGATGTCAGCGGTTTCCTGGCGAAAGAGGACTGCCCGCACGCCGTCAGAGCCGTCCTGTGCGACATCCGGTTCGGCAAGGAAGAAAAGACCAGGTTTCTGCCAAGCAAGGTGGAACTGGTGTTCGCCCTCACGGCAGTGGCCAAGGAAATCCGCATCAACCTGGTGCACAACGCGAAGTGGAGCAACTTCGAAAGGTTGAAGGATATACTGGACTCCCGCAAGTGGAGTGTGGATAAAATGAACTGGAACGCCGAAATTGCCCGCAACAACAGGATAGTCGAGCGCAGGATCATCACCGGCAACATCCTCGGTGCATACGTCCATCCGGCGATAAAGGAGCTGAAGCCGCGTTTCATATCCTTTTCGCTGAAAAATGAGTCAGCGGATGGGAAGAAGTCGCAGATGGGACTGCTGCTGCCGATGGATGACAGGAAATTTAGAGAGACTCTGAACACTGTGACAGTGCCGCTTGACGAAGGTCTTAAATACGCCTGCAGCGTCAATACCTGCTACGCCATAGCCGGTACAGGGGTCAATTTCTTCCTGCAGCCAAGCCGCGATTCCGGCGGGGGCGTGCGGTTTCTCATCAGTGTCCAGGACAGGGATTCGAAGAATTACGAGAAGGATCAGCGTTTTGACGGCATCAGACAGTACTTCAGCGGACAAGCTTTGACATCCGTCTACAGACGCGACGAAAAGCCCGAAGGGAAGAAGCGCAGTCCGCTGATGCACTATCAGACCGGGATGCTCTCCTTTGACTCCGAACCGTTCCAGACAGTGATGCAGGCCCTTGCGCAAATGGATGCGGTGATAATCATCCCGCGCGACCATATGCGCTATGGCGACATCCGTGAGTTATCTTCCCGTTCGGAAAGGGATGCCGGCGAGCCGTGGCCGGTCCTGGACTGGAAGGACAGCGATGAGGTGCTGTTGCCGCCGGTCAGGGAGAACCTGCTGCTTCGCATATCCGCTCCCGTGGTGCAGGGAGCGCGGACGGGACGGGCCGTGATGAAGCACAGCGATTGTTATCTCCTTGCGGAGGAGACGATGGCGCTTCGCGGCCTGCCGCTTGGACAGCGCAGCACCGTGAACGCGCTGCGGCGGAACTATCTTGGGTGGAAACGGTTCTATCATCGTGAATATATAGAATCATGGGGAGGGATACCGCATATTCACGAGTGTATGATGATTCTTCGCGAACTGCAATACGTGACGGAGAACATAGCGAAGGCTGTCAAGGTGGACTTCAGTTATGAAGTCTCAGGCGTTCTGCAGAAGATTCTCGACAGCGAGTTTCTTGATGACTGCAATCAATATCTGGAGAAGTTCGACGAGCAGATGCTTTTTCTCTCCCCGGACAAGTCCGAGGCCCAGGCATTCCTCGATGCGATGCCGTGCTCTCTGCGTCTGGATGGTGTCAAGAAATGCCTGTTGGATTACATCGAAGGCAGAACAGATATGATAAACTCTCCTTCTTTATTGTGACGCTATGAGCCGCCTCCGGTCATCGTAATGTCTCCGGAGTGGACGATGACATCCGCCTCCGGAAGATTCTTGAGATGGCGGTGACAGCCGTGGGTGTCTGATATGTGCAGGATTCTCATAATATCTTCATAGCTATGGCCGCGCAGGCCTCTGCGTCGGCGAGGGCGTGGTGGTGGCGGGTGAGGTCGTAGCCGCAGGCGGCCGCGACGGTCTGGAGCTGGTGGTTGGGAAGGCGACAGCCGAAATGGCGGCGGGATGCGGCGCAGGTGTCGTAGAACTGATAGTCAGGGTAATCCATCTGATAGACGCTGAACACCTCGCGCAGGCACCCCTCATCGAAAGGGCTGTTGTGCGCCACCAAAGGAAGACCCTCAATCATCGGGGCAATCTTCTCCCAAACGTACGGGAATACAGGCGCATCGTCCGTATCCTCCTCCGACAGGCCGTGCGCCTCCTGGCAGAACCGCTTGTAGTATCCCGGCTCGGGGCGGATGAGGCTGTAGAAGCTGTCGGTTATCTCGCCGCCGCGCACAATGACAACTCCGACCGAGCACACGCTGGAGCGGCACTCGTTCGCCGTCTCGAAATCTATCGCCGCGAAGTCCGTCATATTCGTTATTCTCCGTAATTGGACAACATATCCTCGATTATCCCTTTCATCTCGTCGCGGAGCCACGCCGGGGCGAGAACCTCCACGTTCCCCATCTTTGAGAGCAGCTCCTGCTCGAAGTCGTAGGTCGGCACGAGACGGTAGCGGAACTCTGCGCCGTTCTCGTCCTCGCTCACAAGTCTCTGGCTGTGATGGAGTTTGAGCGACTTGAAATACTCCACCCGGGACTTTCTCACCCTTATCCTCACCTCCTCGGCGGGCGCTCCATTTGGGACGCAGACCCCGTAGAGGTCGCGGAAATATCCCTCGGCGCTGAAACCTTTCGGGCTGCGGTACCACAGGTCGTTTATCTCCCTGCGGGAGATGTGCCCGTGTCTGCTGATGACATCTATGAGCCAGATGTAGCGCTTGAAGTAGTTCTTTGCCATATATTCTTGAGTTTTCCGCAAATATAGCGGAATTAATTACCAAAAAGTGGCAGTGTCGTGTTTTATCGATTTTTTTGAGGGGGGCACTCTCCTGCCGGATTTTGGTAGGAAGGGACAGTTTCTTTGCAAAAAAAACAAAACGAGTATGAAACAGTCTTTACTTGATGAGTTCACCTCACAGGTGGAAAAATACGATGGAAAACTTGATCACGCCAGCCTGCTTAAGGGCCACTCCGTCGGTATAGAGGTCGCAAATGAACACCAGACCATCGTGCCGCTGAAGCCACTGCTCGAAGATGCCGCATTCAGGGAAAGCGAGGCCGCGCTTCCCGTCGCCATAGGCCGCGGGGCACAGGGAATCCCGAAAGTCATTGACCTCGCGAAGGCCCCGCACATCCTTATGGCGGGAGCGACCAAGCAGGGCAAGACCACCGCGGTGAATTCGCTGATACTCTCGCTGCTGTATTCCCGCACCCCGGATGAGGTGAAGTTCGTCCTCATAGACCCGAAGGACTTCGATCTGAAGGCGTACAGGTCTCTGGATGCGGAGTATGTCGCGACATTGCCCGGAGAGGAGGGGAAGTCTGTCCTGACCACGGCGGAGGAGGCCGAAAAGGTCCTTCACTCACTTTGTCTGGAACTTGAAAACAGGTATTGCGCGCTTGCGCGTGCCAAAGTGAACGACATCAGAAAGTACAACGCCAAAGCGGAAGAAGGGGAAAAGATGCCGTACATTGTCGTGGTGATTGACGAATACTCGGACTTGCTGCCAGTTGCAGGACGCGACGTGAAGTCAAGGAAAATCCGCAGAGCCATTCTGATTCATATTGTCGGGCTGGCTCAGAAGGGACGCGCGGCGGGAATACATCTTGTCATCACCACGCAAAGACCCTCCCCGGAGGTCATCTTGGGAGTCATCAAGGCAAATATCCCGATACGGATGGCTTTCAGGGTCGCTTCAAAGCAGGATTCTTACACAATTATCGACCTTCCCGGAGCGGAAAGGCTGATCGGCAATGGCGACATGATTTTTGACGACGGAGGGGAGATGACCAGGATTCAAGGCGCCTATGTGGAAGGCGGTGATATCGACGCCGTGATTCGCTCCATCTGTTCGCGGCAGAGGTGCGGCGCTCCATACTGTCTTCCGCCCGTGGAAGATGCGGGCGCTGAGATCTCAGGAAGCTTCTGAAGGAAAACCTGCCGGATTGGTGGGACTGAAGAGGCTCCCGGAGAGAGGCCGGCTTGTCGCCATCTACGCCAAGGAGTCTTTGTCCATAAGGAAATCGAAGAGTCCGACTGTCAGAATGCCGTTGTCATCGCGCCACGGGGTAATGTCGTCTCTGACCACGATGATTTTTAGGAAAGAGTCATCGATGCGCCGGAGCGATGCCGTCTCCTGACTTCTTTTTTCGTCATCCGGTATGGACAGGGCGGACTGGATATAATACCGTTTACCTCCGTCATTGGCGACAAAATCCACCTCGAGCTGCTTGCGTGTCCATTTCCCCTCCCTGTCGACCGACCGCTGCTCCAATGTCCCCACATCCACTTTCCAGCCGCGTCTGCGCAGCTCATTGTAGATGATGTTTTCCATCAGATGCGTCTCTTCCAGCTGGCGCATACCCAGACAGGCGTTTCTTATGCCGGTGTCGGTGAAATAGTATTTCGACAGACTACCGATATGTTTTCTTCCCTTTATGTCATATCGGACGGCTTTCTCTAGGAGGAATGCGTCTTCCATATAACCGAGATAGTTATCGATCGTGGCGGAGTTGATGGAAATTTTCTTCTTGCTGCCGAACGTGTCGGATATCCTGTTGGGGTTTGTCGGGGAGCCGATGCAGGATGCCGCGGTGCAGGCCAGTTCACGGAACTCCGTCTTGTTCTTGATTTTATGTCTCTCGATGATGTCCACGAGGTAGACGCTCTCGAAGAGGTTTGTCAGATAGTCGGTTTTCTTCTTCGGATCTTCAAGAGACAGCACCTGTGGCAGTCCTCCGTAGGTGTAATAGTCTCGCCAGGCATCACGCGGCGAGAGTCCCGAACCCTGGCAGTATTCGCCGAGCGAGAGGGGATAGACCCGGATCTCGTCGCCCCGGCCGCGGAATTCGGTGACGATGTCGCTGGAGAGGAAGCGCGAATTGCTTCCGGTCACATACACATCGGCGTTCTCCATCCGCAGAAGGCTGTTCAGAACCTCCTCAAATTTTGGGACAAGCTGTATCTCATCGAGGAGAATATAATAACACCCGCTGTCGGTCATCCAGGACTTGATTTCCCGCAGCAGCGCGAGAGGCTCTCTCAAGGAGGCGCTCTCGATATCATCCAAAGCGATCCGCACGATATGGTCTTCCTGAACCCCGCTTGAGATCAGATGGCTGTAGAAGAGTCTGAAAAGCAGGTAGGACTTGCCGCATCTGCGGATGCCGGAGACGATTTTCACAAGTCCGTTGCCTTTGCCGGATATCAGCTGATTCAAATATAAGTCGCGTTGAATTACCATCCTGGAACAAATTTTTGGCAACTTTGCCATTATCTTACTGCAAATATAAACAAAAACGACAATCTTAGGAAGATGCCGCGAATGATTTTTGGCAATCTTGCCATATAAATGCCGTATGGCCGAAAAGGCTCACCTGCAAACTTCCGTGTCATTGCCGGCTTGCTCTCCTCG
>JAUMVX010000062.1 GCA_030529945.1 Bacteroidia bacterium
CCGTCCACGCCCGCCTCCGCGCAGAACCGTACGTCCTCGACCATCGTTTGCAGCTCGTCCCTGTCATAGACGAAATCGCCCTCTCGCGGGCGTATCAGCACGTGCAGCTGCACACCGTTACGGCCGCAGGCCGCGCGCGCCCGCCTCACCATCCCCGCACTCGGAGTTATCCCCCCGCACCCCAGATCCGCGCACAGCTCGACCCGCGCCGCGCCGCCCGCCGCCGCCTCCAGCACAGCATCCACGCTGCAGCTGCACACTTCTATAGTTCTCATCGCTTATAAAGATTCTTGTAACTGTCGCTGTTCCAGGTGATAATGCCGGTACCGTGCTTGAAATTCGCGTTGAGGTCGGTACGGCCCAGCTCATACTTCTCCCAGACGGCCTCACCCCTTTCGATATCCTCCACTACGGAGCGCATATCGAGAACATACTGCATATCCAGCGCGGGCAGCGCTCCTCTCTGCCAGTCGTGGCCGCCGTAAAGGACAAGCTTCGAAGCATCGATTCCGTCAGCCGGATTCTCTATATACTCTATGAGATGGCCGATGCTCTTCGAGAAGTCCTTGAAGCCTTCCTCCGAGAACAGCCAGCATCCGCTCCCGGATCCCAACGCATCCCCGGAGAAGATGATGTTCTCGCCCTCGAGGACGAAGACCATAGAGCCCCGGGTATGGCCGGGAACCATCACGGTATTAAGCTTATAGCCTCCCAGGTCGAACACCCGGCCTTCATCGAAGAAGCTCACCCTTTCTTGCGGGAACCCCTTCAGATAGCGTTCATTCTCCGCGAAATCCACCCTCGGAAGTGAGAATTCGATACTCTCATCATCGGCGAAGGCGTGAGCCATCCCTACGTGGTCCGGGTGGGCGTGCGTGACGGTTATGATCTTTTCGCGCTCTCCTGCAAGGCCGTAGAAAATGCTCCGGAGCGACTGCGCGGCATTATCGGCCCACTTGACATCATTCGAAAGGTCTATCAGGACGGCCTTCCGGCCGCCCACCACCAGATACATATTCGAGCAGTTGTTCATACCGGCCATCGCCCCCTCAGCTCCGATATGCACGCCGGCTGGATTCGCGCTGTTCGAATCCTCTATCCCGTAAACTCCTTCCCGTATGGCGGTGACCGTATATGGCCCCACCTCCACGGAAGACTTCTTCCGCAGGGCTTCGCGGATATCGTCTTCGCCCGTCTGCGCATCGTAAATCAGCTCCTTGGTGAGAGGATCGCGGCGGAAATGCTTGAAATAGTCCCACATCATCTCCGCATCAGGCTTGAAATTCCAGTGGCCGTATTCGTTAATGGTATTGAGACGCATAAGCGGCACTCCGTCCTTCACCAGATCGCCGGTCTCTATGGAATAACGGTCTTTCAGCAGAATCTTCCTGCGGTTCTCGAGTCTGATTCCGAAGGTGGAGTCCGCTCTGAAATCCGGCTGTGGGGACACTTCGAGCCCGTTGAGCGTCTGATAGGCGACCCAGGCGCGGAAGAAGGAGTTCTCCTCCCAATTCTCTTCCGAGAGGTACGGCACGACGCTGTCGCATTTTCCGGTCACGGAGAAATAGGCGGTCCGTACCGCGCCACGCTTCTGCCGGGCCTCGTTCAGAATCGAGTTGAAATCGTAGCCGAAACGGAAACGTCCCGGGATGATGCCCGCCGAGTGCGCTCCGACGGCGGCGAACACGTGCGATTTCCTGATGCCGAGTCCCGTCGCCGTCAGCGAACCTGCGGAGAGTCCCTCCGCATAGACGCGCGAGGCATCAAGCTGCGGGTAAGTGTCCAGAAGATGATAGACGACCTGCTCGATGCCGTCGAGTCCCATCATCGCATAGCCGTTCCCCTGCCATTCGAGTTCCGCCACCACGAAGCCCTCGCGCGCGGCCAGCTCCACGAATCCGGAAGTCTCCGCCTGCGTGCGCGGGTCATTGTTGTTCCCGTGCAGCAGAATCACGAGCGGGACGCTGCCTTCCGCAGCGTCCAATGTGGCTGCGGGATGGTATTCATACCAGAGGTAGTCTCCCGTCCCCGTTATGTCCTCCACCTTCACACGCCTTTCGACTCCGAGCCTGTCAGTCATCACGTACTCGGCCAGCTCGCCCGCCCCGAATTCGTCGAATCCGCTGCCCATATACCAGGTGTGGGCATAGTTGTTTATGCGATAGTTCCGGCTCAGGACTTCGTCCCACGCCATCTTCACGAGTTCCCTGTCCGAAAGGCTCCGGGCGGTGCAGACTACGACCTGTTTCAGAGAGTCGGATGGGTTGGCGTAGCGGGCCAGGCCTGCGGATTTGTCCTGAAGGACAGCTTCGTCCGCCGCGATGTAGGAGGCGGCCGCCCTGGCGGCGCCCTTGCCGGCTATGAATGCCGGAACGGGAGCGGAGTCAGATGGCAGGCGGGCGGGACTGCCCCCTATGGAGGCTATTCCCGCCACCGGACCGGCATTGGCCGCTATGGCGGCGTTCACGAAGGACGCTCCGCTGCCGAGTCCGATGACTTTGAGGTTGGCGAATACGCGCATCCGGCTGCAGAAGTCTCTGAATGCCTGCAGGTCGGCGGTCTTGTCGTAGGATTTGCCGTCGGCCGGGGTCATTACGCAGACGGAGCCGGAGAAGGTCCGCACGAGGCTGTCCAGCCCGAGGGACGAGATGAGACGGTCCGCACTTTCGCTGTCGGCCGGGACGGTATCCGGATAGACGAGGAAAAATGGTGAAACACCGGAGAAACGCCCTTCGATGGACTTGACGGTATCCCTGTAGAAATATGCCGCCGGCCCTTCGCCGGGGAACTTTATGGTATGCAGGCTCTCCTGAGCCTGCACGGACAGTCCGTACAGGCAGGAGATCATAAGCAGAATTCCTTTAAAGGCTTTCATCATATGTGGTTTTATCGTACGAAGATACATAATAATTCCGTCCGCCGCGTCAATATCCCGGATTCTGTGCGATGTTCTCGTTCACTTCGATTTCGTTCTCCGGGAACGGCAGCAGCTCATCGCGTCCGGATGTCCAGCCGGCGAGGGACTTCTCGTTGTCGGTATAAGTGACGGTGACGGTGTACTTGGCATTGTAGATGCCCTGAGCGGAGGAGAGATTGTTTCCCGAATCGGGGACGATGCTGCAGGTCGGGAGTTTCCTTCCCTTGTCCGCCAGAACTGCCGGAGCATCTCCCCAGCGGATAAGATCCTGATAACGGATACCGTCCATAGCGAGTTCCAGACGTCTTTCCAGCTTGACCTCATCCAGAGTGACTCCGTTCTTCGGAGCTAGCTTCGCTCTCTCCCTTACCAGATTAACGCAACTGTCCGCGGTGGACTGGTCTCCGGTCCTGACGCACGCCTCCGCCATCATAAGGAGAAGGTCATCATATCTGAGGTAAGGGGTATTGCTCTGGTTGCCGCACCAGAAGGCCACGTTCTCGTCATCGAGGCTTGCAAGCCACTTCAGTCTCCAGAAGCCTTCGTTGCCGTAACTGTTCCTGGTGGTGTTTACGCCGATGTTCATCGCGACCACCTGGTCGAATGTCTTTATCCAGCTGTTCACGCGGTATCCGTCTACGCCCTCTTCTGCGACGTAAGCCTCATAGAGGCTCTTGGACGGACAGAAGTAGCTGTATCCGCTCGTGGTGTTGAACCTGTAGTGGGAGGAAGACTCGGGTCCGGCTATGAAGCCGTAGCCGAAACTCCAGTTGGCGAGGATGCCGTACCATCCGCCCTGCCTGTACATATTCGATGTGTCGTAATGCCGGACGCACTCCACGATATACTCTCTGCATCCGTTGAAGTCCGGGTGATAAAACCCTTCTACGCCGTCCATAAGGCCATATTTCCCCGATTCGATGACCTCGGCGAACTGCTGTGCGGCCTGTTCATATTTGCCCTGGAAGAGATATGCTCTCCCGAGGAGCGCCTTCGCGGCCTCGAGTGTCATTCTGGCGCTGCCGTCCACATCTTCCACACTCGACTTGCTTGTAAGCTTGCCTGAAGAGATGGCCTCCGTAAGGTCTTTCTCCATAAAGGCCCAGAGTTCGCCGGCGGTGGAGTTTGGAACCTTGTATTCTTCGGATGTCCGGAGAATCCTGTCCACGAGAGGGGGAGTGCCCCACAGCGTGGTCAGTTCGAAATAGCAGATGGAGCGTAGCACCTTGGCCTCGGCGATGTCGCGGGCTTTCACGGTACTCTCGCCGGCATCGAATTTCTCTATGACAAGGTTTGCGAGATAAATAGTGGAATAGAGGCTCTTGTAGTAGTACTCGACCCATCCGTTAGTCGGAGTTACTGCACTTTCGTACAGCTCCTGGGCATAGGTCTGGTCTGAGCGTGCACCTCCCGGGTTGAAATCATCAGCGAGAAGGTTCTTCACGAAAAAGCCGTTGCCGTAAACTGCCGCGCCGGAGCCGCGTCCGGAGTAGGCTGCACGGAAGCCGTTATAGACTGCGGCAAGCGCAGATTCGCAGTCATCGTCTGTCTTATAATATGTGGTCTCATCAGTCACACCTTTTTGAGGGATGTCCAGAAGGGACTGGTCGCAAGAGACCGAAAGTATGGCGCAGAAAGCTATGCCGAGAATTATTCTTTTTCTCATCTTGTTATCCTTTAGAATGTTATAGATGTTCCGAACATCATCTTTCTCGTTGTCGGATAATTACCGTAGTCCACACCCATTCCGCTCGTAGTCGTGGACGAAACTTCAGGATCGAGGCCCGGATACTTCGTGAACAGGAAGAAGTTGTCGAAAGACACATAAAGCCTCATCTTCTCTATGAACGCTTTCTTGAGCAATTGTCCCGGAAGAGTGTAGCCGAGCTGGATTTGCTTTATGCGGAAGAACGAGCCGTCGAAGACATAGGCGTCTGAGATGCCGTATTTGTCCGCATTCGTCAGCTGAGGGCGCGCGAACTTGCGCGCTGTATCGCCCGAAGCCGTCCATCTCTGGTCGTACATCTCCTTGAGCGTGTAGAAGATGGAGTTGTAGCTATAGGACATAAACACGTCGTTCCCGACTGACCCGCTTCCGAATACCGTGAAATCGAGGCCTTTCCACGCTGCGCTCAGAGTGATTCCGAAGGTGGCGTCAGGCATAGGTTTACCGATCATCGCCTTGTCGTTGGCGTCGATTGTGCCGTCGCCATTGTTGTCCCGGAACACAGGATTGCCGCTCTCGTCGAGGTGATCCACCTGATAGCCCCGGAAATACCATACCGGATATCCCTTCTCGAAAGCGGAGAACGAGCCGTTCGACGCCATAGTGGTGCTGCCTTCGATGCGGCCTCCGCTGACGTGAGGGTCGAGATAGGTAACCTCGTTCTTAAGCGTGGCGAGGTTTGCATTTACCGAGTAGCTGAAGTCCCCGAAGGAGTCTTTCCATCCGACCTCGAACTCGAATCCCCTGTTCAGTACGTTTCCCGCGTTCATAGGCGCGGCGGAGTTGCCGGCCTCGAACGGAATCACGATATTCGATACGATGAGATCCTTGGTAGTTTTCCTGTACCAGTCCATACCGAAGCTGAGCCGGTCTCTGAAAGCGCGGATGTCCATACCGAGGTCGATCTGCTCGGATGTTTCCCACTTGAGCTGAGGGTTGTACATCTGGGATGGCTTCGCCGTGGTGACATATGTTATGGAACTGTTAGTGAACGAGTATCCGGCAGCATCGGTGGTGAGGGCGTTGGAGTATTTGTATCCGCTGAGATTGCCCGTGCTTCCGTTTTGGCCCCAGCTGGCTCTCAGCTTGAGGAACGTGACCGGATTCGAAGACGACCTGGAGAAGAAGTCCTCGTTCGATACGGTCCATCCGCCGGACACGGACGGGAAATAACCCCATCTGTTGCCGGACGGGAGAACCGACGTGTCGGCCGCGTCCGCGCGCATAGAGAACTGAAGCATATAACGGCTGTCGTAGTCATAGCCGATGCGACCGAAGTAGGAGAGCTTGCGGTTCACGAGGCTGTAACCCGATGTGGTTTTTATGGCATCGCCTGCCGGATAGGAGACATCCGCGTAGAGCGGGTCTTCTTTGGCAACCTTGTTCACACCGGCATAGACATAGGAATAATCGTTCTGGCTGAAGGACATACCGAGCATCGCATTTATATTGTGCTTGTCCGCTATGCTCGTGCTGTAGTTCGCGAAATTCTCCCACTGATAGTAGGTGGTGGAGGAATTGGACCTGTTCGCTCCGTTGTTTTCCTTGTTCGACACGGAAGAGGAACCATAATACAGGTTGGAATGCGAATAGGAGTTGCCGTTGCTCAGATTATAGCCGAGGCGGCTGGTGACGACCAGACCCTTGAGCGGCGTGAGATTGGCATAGAGAGTACCCATCAGGTTGTTGCCGTAGTAATTCGTCTCGCTTCTGCGGATAGCCACCATCGGGTGCAGCTGTTCGCCGGAACCGAGGCAGCTGTAATAGTCTCCGTCATCGTTTTTCAGAAGGGTGAAGCCGTTGGCCAGAAGCGCCTGCATGGACTTGGGCAGCGCATCCGCTGAGTATGTATCTGCGATATACGGCGGCAGGGTCATTATTGCGCTGATCATACTTACGTAGGAGGTTCCGCCGCTTCCGTCGGAAATCCTTCTGCTGTCGTATTTGGCGAAATTGGCGTTTACACCGACCTTGAGCCAGGGATTCAGATTGTAGTCGGCATTGACCATTGCGGAGAGACGGTTATAGGTGTCGCGCTTCTCCCGGATTATGCCGTTGTCATAAAGGTTGCTCAGCGAGAGGAGGAACGACCCCTTGTCGTTGGCTCCCTGCACAGTTACCGTGTGGTGTGAAGACGGGGATGGGGTAAAGGCCACATCATACCAGTCTGTGCTCGATGTCCCGTCCCATACTCCGCTTTCTATGAGTTCCTTGACGTTCGCGTCAGTGAATGTAGCATCCATCTCCTTGCGTTCGGAAATGTATTCCTCAGAGGTGAGCAGCTGAGGTCTGCGGGCCAGGCTGCTGATCATATACTGGAAATCGTAAGTGATGCTGCTTGTCCCCTTGCTGCCGCTTCTGGTCGTGACAAGTACGACTCCGTTGCCGGCCTGCGCTCCGTATATGGCCGCGCTCGCCGCGTCTTTAAGAACTTCTATGCTCTCGATGTTGTTCGGGTCGATGTTGCCCAGATCTGAAACTATGAGTCCGTCCACCACGTAAAGGGGGTCGGACGTGCCGTTAGAGGAGAATCCTCTGACGCGGACGGTAGGGCTGGAGCCGGGCTGATAGGATGTGGAGATGAGCTGGACACCGGCCGTTTTGCCTTGCAGGGCTTCCTCCACTCTGGAGATGGAGCGGTTCTCGATGTCCCCCGACTTCACGGAGGAGATGGCTCCGGTGAGGTCACTCTTCTTCTGTACGCCGTAGCCGACAACGATCACTTCATCGAGCAGTTTCAGGTCTTCCTCCAACACGATGTCGATGATGTCTTCGACAGCCGTTTTTTCCAGGGTGAGAAAACCGATGCAGGAGTAAACAAGAGTGGCGCCGCGAGGCAGGGAGATGGAATAGTTGCCATCCAGATCCGTAACGACACCGTTGTCGGTGCCTTTCTGGAACACGCTCGCGCCTATTAAAGCTTCGTTCTGTCCGTCGGTGACCTTTCCGCTTACCGTGATGGCATCCTGCGCGGCGAGAGTGCCCAGGCCGGAAAGGAGGAGAATTATCGACAGGACAATTCTGTTAAGTGAACAATACTTCATAAACAATGGTTAGTTTTAAATGCCGCAAAGATATTCCGGCCACTGTTCAGAAGTCTTCAACACCCGTTCAATTACTTCATTCTCCTCTTTTCGATTTGTGTAATTCTTTTCACTTATGTAACATTCCCACCCCCGTCTCGCCATTGCCGGCTTGCTTATGCCGTCATTGCCGGCCCCGACCGGCAATCTCCCGGCTTGTTCGTGCATCAAAGCGGTTCAAACGGCAACTGCCCGACAGGAGAGGTCTTCCTATATGGCTTCCGTTCTTCTCCTGAGTACCGGAATATGGCGTCAGCCACGAAATAACCGAGATTGACCGGGACGGCATTTCCGATCATCTGTTCCACATCGGTTTTCGTGCCGTCAAAGGAAAAATCCTCCGGAAAAGTTTGAATCATACTGCGCTCTCTTGTCGTCAGCGGCCTGATGCCGTCTGTCGTCTGTACAGGGTCGCCGGGATGCGGCTTATATCCCTGCGGAACGGGACGGTTTACGCCGCGGATAGTGGCACTCGGCTCATCTACGCTGAAAATACCCCTGCGGACATAACTTCTTGGATGCCGATAGTAATATTTTATGTCCAGTTTATCCCCGAAATAATCCGCAACTGTCATCTCGCGGTCTGCCAGTCCCTTGAGAAGCTCGCCCTTCATAAAACCATCCTCTGCCCCGACTCTGCCTACCATAACGAAGCGCTTGCGCCGTTGAGGGACTCCGCATCGCGCGGCGTTGAGTACCAGATATGTCGTACCGTATCCTGCAGCTTGGAACATTGCCTGCGCCTCCGCAAGCTTGTTCGTCTTGAGAATGCGTTCGACATTTTCCATAACGAACCATTGCGGGCGGACGGCACATACGATCTGTGCGTAACAGACTGTCAGATTCCCTCTTCCGTTGTCCTCATCGCGTTTTCCTGCGGACGAGAAGTCTTGACAAGGCGGCCCTCCGATAATCATATCGGGATTATAGGGCTTGATTCTGGATACGGACTCTTCGACATCTGACAAGTCAAGTCTGATGGCGGGATGGCTGAAATTGTTACCATATACGGCCAGAGCATCGTCCCAGTTGTCAAAGCCGGCCACGACATCCACCCCGGCCTTTTCGAAACCGAGGCTGAGACCTCCGCATCCGCAAAATAAATCGACCGCTTTCATCATACGAACAATTCGGGGTGACTGACGAGATATGCATCGAATCGCCGCTCCGGGCGTAAGAACTTCTGTCCGTCTCCAAGGATAATATTCTTGATTTCGTATTTGGAGATACGGGGTTTTTCCAGCGCCTCGCATTTCATCATCGGGTTGGTTTGCTTGCCGCTGATGGCAAAGGCCTTGTCTGTCTTGAAAGTATAGGCAAGGGAATTGACGATGTCGGTATAATTGAATTTCCCGTACAGGGAGAAATCCCACAACATCTTGTATAACCAGATAATGGTTCTCTGATTACGGGAAATGACATCATCCGGCTCAGCTTCCCTAAGTGCCATCTGTATCACCGAAAGATTCGACCAGACAAACACGTCCAGACAGTTGTCTTCCAGATCGGTCAGGGAGCGGTTGGTCTTCCACACCGGCTGCAATATAAGCGGCTTCTGCTTTTTCGAGAGGTCTGAGGACACGTTAAGAACAGCGGTTTTGATTTTACAGTAGTGAGGAATTACACGGCCCGGAGAACTCCAATCCTTGATTTCCTCCCCAATGGTATTCAGAAGTGCGTGCAGCTTATTTTTCCCTGTTTGAGAATCATAGCAGGCACAAATGCTGCAGGCGACGAAAAGAATCGTAGGAGAACGCACGACAATCTCACTTCCGAACTCCGCGTCAGGCAGGTCCTTTGTGGTCGAATCCGGAAGCGTTGTCAGCTTGACCTCCAATCCGCTGAGCGGGTTGTTAGCGGATCGGTCTATCATAACCAGGTCTATCTTCTCCTTGTTGTCTGCTGTGTAATACTGCTCATAAGGGAAATATCCGGCCTCATAATCGTAATACGCATTCTCGCTGAGCGGGTCGATTCCGAGGAGTTCAGCGGCAGAAATGGACTTGTGTACTATCGCATTGTCCTTGTCCGTGCAGATGAAAACAGGGTCAACGCCTTTAGAACCCATATAGGCCACTAAAGATGCGGGGAATGAACTGTTGAACATATTCTTTCCCCAAGCTTCCTCGAAGCGGTAGTCTCTGCTTGAGTATTTCTGTCCGAACAGGCCGGGCGCGATGCCCTCCTTCAGATAAACAATTTCTTTATTCCTTTTTGCCATACCCTCGTATCATTACAATTACAACACTGCGCAAAGATAACAAAAACCACATTTCCCATAACGACTCAAGTACTCGGTCATACCTATTATTTGCTATTTTGCCGGCCTGTTTCGTAAGCGACAGATAATCAATAATTGTCTTCTGAATGATATGTCGTTTTGGTGACCGGACGCAGAAAACGTGACATTAGTGCAGCGGCGGCCACGATGAAACGTTTTACCATGTCCCTTCGATGTACTTCAATACATCGAAGGCCACGTTTTTGCCCATTTTCGTGGCCGCCGATGCACCGGCCATCGTCCTTCCCGTCCTGCCTTTGCCGTCCTTCCCGGAGCTTTTGTTCGTCATTGCCGGCTCAATCGGCAATCTCCTTTTCCACCGAGCTTGCTTGAAACTGCGAACTGCGCCGAGTGTAGTCAAATACACCCGACGCAGTCCCTATAAATCTACGCACTCCCACACTCCGGGAGCGACGGTCTCTCAGTCCGCCTTCAGTTCCAGTACCTCGTCCTCGGTCAAGCCGGTGTATCTGGACACAAGGCCAACTTCCAGTCCGTCCGCCAG
>JAUMVX010000063.1 GCA_030529945.1 Bacteroidia bacterium
GCCTCGCTTCGGATGCCGAGTTCCTCGACGAGACCATCGTTGTGGCGTATGGTACTGCAAAGAAGGAATCATTCACCGGCTCAGCAGGAACCGTAAAGAGTGAGGGACTCCAGAAACGTACCGTAGCCAATGTGACCAAGGCTCTGGACGGTATGGTAGCCGGTATCACCACCACATCCGGTTCTGGACAGCCGGGTGACGGAGCTACAATCCAGATTCGAGGCACCGGCTCCATCAACGCATCGTCTGACCCTCTCTATGTCGTGGACGGCATTCCGTTCGCCGGAACGCTCAGCTCCATCAACCCTAACGACATCGAGAGTCTCACAGTCCTCAAGGATGCATCTGCGGCCGCCCTTTACGGCGCACGTGCGGCCAACGGAGTCATTATGATCACCACAAAGCGCGGCTCTGAAGGCCAGGCGGTGGTCAACTTCAAGGCGACAGTCGGACTTCAATCCCGTTCCCTCAAGAGCTACGACACAGTCAATCAAGACGAGTTTGTCGAACTCTCCTGGGAAGCACTGAAAAACAGCTACGTCATCAACGGCGGTTATTCACTTGAAAGCGCAAAAGCACTTGCATCCGCAAATCTTGGAGCTTCCCTCGGCGGAGAGCAGTACAACCCGTACAAGAACTACACTTGGGACAACGTCATCGACCCCGAGACAGGAAAACTCCGCGCTGATGCTGTTTCCGCGTGGAATGACAACTGGATGGACGTTCTGACCGAGAGCAAGGCCATCCGTCAGGAGTATCAGCTCGGCGTAAGCGGAGGCAACAAGAAGACGAAATACGCGTTCTCCCTCGGCTATCTGGACGATAACGGCGTGCTCATCACCACCAAGTTCAAGCGTTATTCGCTTCGTGCCAACGTTGACCACAGCGTGAACGACTGGATGAAACTGGGGGCAAACGCGAGCTATGCCTACACATTCCAGAACAGCTCCCAGTATTCCAGCACACAGACAGGCAATGCCTGGTACACCGCCCAGTTTATGGCTCCGATTTACCCTGTGTACTTGAAGGATGCGGACGGAAACAACGTCCTGGACGAGTTCGGCAAGAAGCAGTATGACTATGGCGAGTCGGGGCGTCCTAAGGCCGCCAATTTCAATGTCGTGGGCGACCTCTACGACAATCACTATGAGACCCTGCGCGACAACTCCGGAGTGCGTGCATACGCAATCCTTGGAGGAGACAATGATGCTATGGGAATATTCCGGGGTCTGTCGCTCTCGACCAACTTCGGTTCCGATATCAGCAACCGCAACATCTCCTCGTATTACAACCCTTACCACGGCGACGGCAAGTCCACTGGCGGAAGCATCACCAAATATAACACCCGCACATTCTCATATACCTGGAACCAGATTCTCAAATATGAGCGTACTTTCGACCTCGTGCACGTTTTGGGACAGGTCGGACACGAGTACTATAATTATCAGTACAAGTATCTTTCCGCCGACCGCACGGGGGTTTACCCTGGCATAGACGAGTTGGCTCCGGCAACGAATGTCGCCGGCAACAACTCTTACTCCGACGTCTACAGAATCGAGTCCTATTTCGGCCGGCTTGCGGCGGACTATGCCGACAAGTATTATATTGAAGCAACTTGGCGTACTGACGGCTCATCACGTTTCTATAAAGACAACCGCTGGGGACAGTTCTGGTCGCTTGGCGGCTCCTGGAGAGTCTCTCAGGAGGCGTTTATGCAGAATGTGTCTTGGGTTGATAACCTCACGGCTCGTCTCTCTTACGGTGAGCTCGGCAACGATTCCATCGGCTCATACTATGCTTGGCAGTCTTTCTATGACCTGACCTATGCCAATGCCAACAATGCCGGTGCACTCGTATCATCACTGGCCAACCCTGAAGTGTCCTGGGAGAAGAAAGGCTCCTGGAATGCAGGTATCGAGGCCACTCTCTTCCGCAGGCTCGTGAACCTCACTCTCGAGTATTACAACTCCACGACGAGCGATATGCTCCTTTCGTTCCCGATGGCCACCTCGACCGGCTTCAACGGCTACAACGCCAATGTCGGCTCGATGAGGAACACCGGTTTCGAGGGCACGCTGAAGCTCAACTGGCTGAACAAGACCGATGTCCGCGCAAGTTCCACGCTTATGGCTTATCTGAACCGCAACACCGTCCTGAAACTCACGGGCGAGTCGGACACCATCACTTCCGGCGCATATGTCATCAAGGAAGGAATGCCTATCTACACGTTCTATGTACCTAAGGCTGCCGGAGTTGACCCAGCAAACGGTCAGATGCTCTACTATGCATATGAATCAGACGAAGACGGCAATATGATCGAGGGCACGGAGTACATCACGAGCGACAAGACCGCAGCCAATAAAAGCAAATATTATATGGGCAGCCGCGAACCGAAGCTTCAGGGCTCGTTCGGGACCGACATCCAGTGGAAGTCCATTGACTTCAGTTTCCTCACCACTTTCTCTCTCGGTGGAAAGGTATGGGATTCCCTCTACGCTTCTTCGATGGAGACCACTTATGCCGGTGACACCTGGAACAGGCACATACTTCGCCGCTGGCAGAAGCCTGGCGATGTGACAGATGTCCCTGCTGTTCTCTCCAACTCGGGACGTCTCTCAGCTGACAGATGGCTGGTGGACGCTTCATACTTCGCCATCAAGTCCGTCCAGTTTGGGTACACTCTCCCTGCTAACTGGACCGGCAAGGTAGGTATCAAGTCGCTGCGTCTCTTCGCCTCCGGCGATAACATCGCTCTCTTCAGCAAAATCCAGGGCCTCAACCCTCAGTACAATATCACTGGTGGTACAAGCTGGGCGTACACTCCGACAAGGACTTTCTCCCTTGGTGTTGACATCAATTTCTAATGAAAGGAGGATACAAGATTATGAAAAAAATAATATACGTTCTTTTGACGCTTACCGCATTGACGACGGTCTCCTGCAATTCGGATTTGCTTGACACCAATCCGACTGACCAGGTGTCCGGAGACACCATATTCAAGACCACAGACGGCGGATATATGGCGCTTAACGGAATGATCCGATTTTTCTGGCAGTGGGGACAAACCACTACAGGCAACTACCATCAGTGCTTCGGCCCGCAGTCTTACAACCTTATGGCCGACCTTATGGGCGAGGATATGGTGATGGCTGCCGCCGGCGATGGCTGGTTCTGGTATGATTATCTGTACGATGTCAAGTATGCCTGGAACAGCACGACCTGGAGGCCTTATGACGCGTGGAACTACTACTACACGCTCATCTCCAACGCGAACTACATCATCAACAACAAGGACAATATGTCCGGAAGCACCGATGATATCGACTACATCATCGGTAATGCCTATGCTTTCCGCGCCTATGCCTACGCCTACTGCGCGATGCTTTACGCGAGAAGCTACATCGGACACGAAGACAGGCTTGCCATTCCTATTTATACCGAGCCTACCTATGCAGGCACTTCCGGCAAGGCCCGTTCTACCAACAAGGAAGTGTTCGCTCAGGCGATGAGCGACATCAACGAGGCCATCACGCTTCTCGGCACCAAGGCCCAGAAGCACTGCTCGCACGTTGACCAGTATGTCGCCAATGGCCTCAAGGCCAGGATTGCACTTTATATGGGTGACTACCAGACGGCCCACGATGCTGCCGCGATTGCCGTCAAGGGCGGCAGCTACGCCTTCGACAAGAGCTTCCACTACAACGATGCCACAGACAAGAGCGTCCTTTGGGGAGCAGAAATCATCACCGACCAGGGAACCACGAACCCTCAGTTCCTCGCCCATATGGACATCCGTTTCGGCGGCTATGGCGCAAGAGCGAGAAAGTGTGCTTCCGCCTGGTTATACAACAAGATTGCTGCAAATGACGGGCGTGCGTCCTGGTGGAACTATGAAGTTCTGGCGGACGGCAAAACTAGCGGATACCAGCAGTGGAAATTCCAGTTTGCTGATTACAACAGCCCTTACACCGGAGCTGACCATATCTTTATGCGTGCACCGGAGATGCAGCTGATTATCGCGGAGACCGCTTGCCGTCTGGGCAACGAAACCGAGGCGAAAGCCGTGCTGAACGAGCTGATGAAGACCCGTCAGGAAGGTTACGACTGCAGCGGCAAGACCGGGACAGCTCTCGGCAAGCTTACCACCGATGAGACTGGTTCGTTGCTGGAGGAAATCCTCATTCAGCGGAGAATCGAACTCTGGGGTGAGTATGGCCGTGTATATGACATTAAGCGCCTGCGTCAGGGATTCAAACGCACTACAGAAATGGGACATCCTGTTTCCGCTCTGCTCAACACCCTGCACACAGATGATCCCGAGTCGTTCGACTGGGTTATGACTTTCCCTGCTAAGGAGGTCGACGCCAACAGTCTGATTCTTCAGAATCCTATAGGGAGCTATCCTGGAGACAACGGGAAGGAAGGCGACGACCCGTCCCTCGCTCCACAGGCCCAAGAATAATTAATCTTAGATTGTTATGAATATGAAAAGTATATCGAGGACTTTCTTCGCTGTCGCCGCTGTTTCGTTCCTTGTGGCTTCCTGCGATGTAGAGAATAAGAAAACCATCTATGCTCCTGCCGGGACGGATGAGGCGGTGACTTTCCTGAGCAGCGTTTCGGTCGATACCGAGATTGATGCAAAGGCAAACACGTTCGACATCACCGTGGCTCGCAGCAAGAGCGATGCCGCAGCGACGGTAAAGATTTCCAGCACTATGCCGGAAGGTATCACTGTCCCTGGGTCAGTGTCGTTTGCAGTCGGCGAGAGCGAGACCAAACTCTCCCTTGACATTTCCAAGATGGAAGTCGGGAAAAGTTACAAGGGGACCATTTCACTGGCCGAAGAAACGGCATATGACAAGAATATTTCCACAAGTACAGTCACCTGCACATTTGCCAAAGCCTATACTTGGGTTTCTCTGGGTCAGGGTGAATGGTATGACGGACTCGCGCTGCAGCTGTCCGACGATGACCTCGGCATCATCAAAGTCGAAGTGCTGAAGGCTGACGGATTCAACCGCTGGAGGATTATGGAGCCCTATCCGAAGGCTAACGTAATTGCTGCATGGGGCGAGGATTACTATGTGGGAGGAGCTTCTTCGTACATAGAGTTCTATACTCTTGATGAAGCGGCCGGAACAATCAAGTTCGACAGCAAGATTTACAACGGCCTCAACTACAGTAATAAGGGCAAAATCGTCTATCAGTACCCGTCGTCCTACAACTCCGGATATGCCGAGAGGGATGCCTACAACAAGTTCATAGGAGAGTATGTGCAGTTCTATGTGCCGCGTCTGATAGAGGGCACGACAAGCTGGTTCAATTTCGGTGCGCTATATCTCGCAATGCCTGGTGCGGGCGACCTTGCGACTTGGCTTAATGAAGAATAGCCCGGCTTGATATGAGTGAGAGTGGAGGGTCGGAGAAACCGGCCCTCTGCTTTTTTTTGATTTAGACCGAAAAGACATATGAGACGACACGCATTGCTGCTGACGATATTGATGCTCTCAGCCTGCACACGTGCAGAATTTCAGAGTGGGCAGGAAACCGCCCGGACCATAGTGCCAGAGGACTGTACTACAGCTGTCCCGGGGCGAATAAGGGTCAAACTTAATCACGAACTGACGGATATCGGTGTTCCCACCAAATC
Organism: Bacteroidia bacterium; assembly: GCA_030529945.1. GTDB lineage: Bacteria > Bacteroidota > Bacteroidia > Bacteroidales > UBA932 > Cryptobacteroides. The sequence continues at coordinate 5,654 of JAUMVX010000063.1, forward strand.
ATCAAACTTCCCTTCCCTTGATGACTATACAGTGTTTCGGACTTTTCCTCCAGCCGGGAAGTTCGAGGAGCGGCATCGGGAGGCAGGGCTGCACCTGTGGTACGATATCGTTTTCGACGATAATGTCCCCCTCACTAGGGCTGCAGACGACGTCCGCAATCTCGACGGTGTCGAATATGTCGAGCTGGTCAGGAAGGTGAAGCCTTGCGCGGTGTTCCCGTTCGATGACTCGCTGTTCTCCCGGCAGTGGCATTATTACAATGCCGGCGACACGGGGGGCTCGAAGGAAGGGAAGGTGGCCGGAAGTGACATCAATCTCCTCCCCGCATGGGAGGTCACGACCGGCATCCCGGACGTAATTGTCGCCGTCAACGACGACTCGTCCAAATATGACCACGAAGATCTAGCAGCGAATATGTGGGTCAATGAAGCGGAACTGAACGGGCAGCCGGGAGTCGACGACGACGGCAACGGCTATGTTGACGACATCTACGGCTACAATTTCGTGACCTACGACGGGTCCACACCCTACGGGACGCTGGTCTCGGGAGACCACGGGACGCATATCGCCGGCATCATCGCCGCTGTCAACAACAACGGCCTCGGGGTCTGCGGAATCGCCGGTGGAGACGGGACGTATGGGAGTGGGGTCAGAATAATGAATGATCAGACCTCCGGCGGAGTGGCGTTCATAGGCGCATCAATTGTCTATGCTGCAGATATGGGGGCTGTCCTTATGAATTGCAGCTGGTCTCTCGACGGTTATTCCCAATCGGTCTCCGAAGCCATAGACTATTTCAACAAAAACGCCGGGATGGATACGGCTGGTAATCAGACAGGACTTATGGCCGGCGGACTTATCATCTTCGCGGCAGGCAACGATTCTGCTTCCCAGGGCTATCCTGCCCAGCAGGACAACGTGTTCTCCGTCGCCGCCATAGGGGCGGACTATGTGCGTTCCTTCTACACAAACTACGGGGATTGGGTGGACATCTCAGCCCCCGGAGGAGATGCCAAGAAAGGATTTCAGATCTATTCGACGGTCATCAATGGCGGCGGCAGCTATACTTCGGACTACGGTTCGATGCAGGGCACTTCTATGGCGGCCCCGCACGTGACAGGTGTGGCGGCGCTGGTGGTGTCGAAGTTCGGCGGTCCCGGCTTCACCCGCGACAGGCTTATAAGCATCTTGAAAAGGACCGCAAACAAAAAGATGTTCGAATATAACACCGGCTACGAGACCCGTCTGGGCGCGGGCCTGGTGGATGCATACGCTGCGGTGTCTTATGGAGATGGCGCTCCTGGAGAGGTTGCGGATTTGGCCGGTACAGCTCTAGGCAACAGCATTACTATGAAGTGGACTGTTTCCGGCGGCTCTGACGGCACTTTGCCGTTCCGCTACAATCTGTTCTACAGCCAGAAGTCTCTGGAAGGTCTCGATATCAAGAACCCGCCTTCCGATGTGACTAAGATAGTAATCTCCACCGAAGGAAAGTCTGTCGGAGATGTGGTCTCGATGACTCTAGACAGGTTGGAGTTCAGTTCTTCTTATCACTTTCGGATCAATGCAGAGGGGGTTCTCGGTGCCGTCTCTCCATTATCCGACGAGATTATCGTTTCGACTCTGCACAATTCGAAACCTGTCATCAAAGCTCTGGACGGGGTATCGCTCACGTTAAGGTCACACGAAAGCGGCCGACTGCGCTTCGAAATATCAGACGAGGACGGACAGCCGCTCACTTTCTCCGTCACGGAGGGCCTCGCCGGCGTGGGATATGCCAGGTCAGGAGACATAGTGACCGTGACAGTCGATGCCCTTAAAGCAAAGGAGGGTCAGACCTATGCCGGAGTCCTGTCGGTGACGGATTCCTATGAGACCGTTGAGACAGCCTTCACCTACTCTATCCTCGAGAACCACGCGCCGACGGTGGTCAAGACTGTCGAAAACATTGTCCTCGGCGGGCGCAATAAGTCCGTCGAACTCCGTCTTGACGAGTATTTCAATGATGCGGACGGGGAGACTCTATCTTACACTGCCGCACAGTCGACTACAAATCTGGTGGTAAAGTTTTCTGTCGTCAACGGCGTTCTGACCGTCACCGGCAATTCCTTCGGGCTCACTACTCTGACACTCACGGCAGCTGACACCAAAGGCGAGACTGCTACTCAGTCGTTCGAGATATTGGTACGGGACAGCTCCAGGCCGGTGGACCTTTATCCCAACCCGGTATCGGACAAGTTGAACGTCCGGATCGGGACAGATGCCGAGAATCTGAAGCTCAAGATCGTTTCCGCCTCCGGCTCATTATTCCACGAGGCATCGCACGGGGCGAGTTCTCCGTTCTCTCCGATTTCTGTCGATATGTCGGGTGCCCCGGCCGGACAATACACCGTGTTCGTGACAGCGGACGGCAAAGAATACAAGTCATTCATAGTTAAACTGTAACGCTTATGCCAAGATATAAGGAGACGGTCCTGACCGTTCTGATGCTTTTTTTCGCCGGCGGTGTCCTGCTCAACGCGCAGACCTTGCCCTCGCTCTTTGTTAGTTCTGATGCAGCCGCAGCGGGGACAGCGTTATCGTCCATCGGCAAATCAGCCGGAGCTTATTCACTGGAAAGCAATGTCGCATCTATGGCATTTATGGACAAGAAGACGTCTTTCGGCGCGTCTTTCGGGCTATGGCAGCCATCCTACGCCTCCAATAAGGTCCTGGGACTCGGAGCAGCCTATAGGGTAAGCAAGCGACTTGCCTTGGGACTTCAGGCAAAGTCTTTAGGACAGCAGCCCTATGATATCGTCACAGAAAGCGGCTTAGTCAAGGGTTCGTATTCGCCCAAGGATATCTCTGTCGGGATAGGTGTCGCGTATGCTTTCACAGACTTCCTTTCAGCGGGAGTTACGGCCAGAATGGTGACTTCACACCTTGCGGAGGATGCCTCCGCAAACGTGCTTGGATTAGACGCTGCGTTGTTTTTCAAGAGGGAAGCACTGAGTGCCGGCTTTGCGTTGTGCAATCTCGGAGGCAAGTTTAGTTATGGTCGCGATACCTATTCCCAACCATCAATGCTTAAGGCCGGAGGAGCATACAGATTCGACTATCTAAATGGAAACTCCGTGACGGGTTCTCTGGAAGCCGACTACCTCTTCGAAGGAGCCTTCAGTGCGGCTGCGGGTGCGGAATACGGATTCGCGGATATGGTTTTCGCCCGACTCGGATACCATTACGGCTCCTCCGACAAGGGTCTGCCGTCATTCGCATCCGCCGGTCTCGGCATAAAACTGTACGGAATCAGCCTCGACCTCGCTTATCTTTTCTTGTCAGAAACACTTCGAAACAGCTTGAACATCAGCATCGGATATAGCTTTTGACATCCTGCACCCAGCCTCGGTCAGAAGCGATGCCCTCTGAAAAGTGATGGTGCGGAAGTAAAGTCATAAATTCTCCGGGTTCAATCGCGCGGACTGAAATAATCAGAGCCGTGCGAGTTGTTAATTGCTGTTTGGTTCTGACGGTTGAACTATCCGGGCGCGGCAATTCGGAGGGCGAGGTATTTTATGTTTCTTTAACTATTTTCTTTTTCCGGTATAGGATTGCCGGGAAAGAGTCGCTATGTTTGCAGGCGGTCTCCGGAGAGTCCGGGGGCCGGGAATCACTTAAACTATTTATGATGGAAAACTTCAAACATCCACGCTATGTGGACCTGCGATCGGATGCCGGTTTCAAGGCCGTCTTCGCGGACCGCAACAACCGGGAGCTGCTCCGGCAGACTCTCAACCTGCTTCTTCCCGAGGAAAACGCGGTCGAGCAGATCACCGAATATCTCGACCGTGAGCAGGAACTGGACTTCATCGGGGGCAAGGGGACCTGCTACGACCTCATCTGCAAGGGCAGGGACGGCAGGCGATTCATCGTCGAGCTTCAGAAGGAGCCGCAGACGGCCTTCTTCGAAAGGTGTATGTATTACTGCGCTGGGACCTATCACGGGCAGCTCAGACGGGGCGACCATTACGACAAGCTATGCCCGGTGTTTCTGGTGGGGATTCTGAATTTCAGGCTTGTGCACGAGGACGAGTCGCTGTGGGATTCCGACCACGTGGTGTCTGAATATCAGATGATTGAAAAAAGGACCGGGGAGTTTGCACCTCCCGCGATTTCTTGTATCTTTGCGGAGTTGGGCAGGTTCGGCAAGCGGCTCCGGGAGTGCGGCAGCGACAGGGATGTGCTCTTCTATATGATGCAGCACGGGAGCGTGCTGGAGGAACTGCCCAAGGAGCTGAAGCACAGGCCATACGCCGAGGCGTTGGCGGAGGCGTGCGAGATTGCAGGATTCTCGGATGTCAAGAAACAAATATATGACGAGGATATGATTTCAGAGCGTGACATAGCCGCGAAATGCGATTATGCTTTCCGGCAGGGTGAAGCAAAGGGTGAGGCAAAAGGCAAGGCTGAAGGCGAAACCAAGAAAGCCAAGGTTGTTGCTGCGAACTTGCTTGCCAAGGGTTTGCCATCCAGCCTCATCGCTGAATGCACTGGCCTCTCCGAGGAGGAGGTGCTGGAACTGAAGGCGGTTTGAGGAATCGGGACTTCCTGCTGTAGAGCGCAGAATTTATGGGGACTGCGCCGGGTGTTTTTTGACTACACTCGGCGCAGTTTTTCTTTTCAGGCCAGCAGGAGGGAACGAGATTGCCGATCGGGCCGGCAATGACGGCAAAAACAGGACGGGAATACGGGAGGGCGAGGTATTTTATGTTTCTTTAACCCACATTGCAGCGCATAAAGCGTTAACCACCTGATTTTGAGGGTTGGC
>JAUMVX010000014.1 GCA_030529945.1 Bacteroidia bacterium
ATGACGTAACGCAGGTCGGGCATGAAGGGTCAGCCGGTGCATCGAGATGTGCAAAATTTTGCGGTATGCAGAATTTTCGTTAAATTTGTCCGATTTTGGAGAATGATGCGGGGGAGTTCCTGCGGACTCCGTTAAAGGATTGATAGATAAAGAATTAAATATAGAGAGAATGATAGACTCCGAAGAAATGAAAAAAGCGGAAGAACAGTATTCCGCGAATAGCATCCAGGTGCTGGAAGGACTTGAGGCGGTGAGGAAAAGACCGTCGATGTACATAGGCGACATCGCGGAGAGGGGACTCCACCATCTGGTCTATGAGGTAGTAGATAACAGTATAGACGAAGCGATGGGCGGATTCTGCGACGATATCCGCGTCACCATATTGGAGGACAACTCCATCCGCGTGAAGGACAACGGCCGCGGCATCCCTACCGGGATGCATCCGAAGGAGCACCGCTCCGCCCTCGAGGTGGTATTGACCGTGCTTCACGCAGGAGGAAAGTTCAGCAAGAGCAGCTACAAGGTCTCAGGAGGTCTGCACGGCGTGGGCGTGTCCTGCGTGAACGCCCTCTCCGACCGGCTGGTCGCCGAGGTACACCGCGAAGGTCAGATATTCGTTCAGGAATACTCGAAGGGCAAGCCTCTCGGACCCGTAGAGGTGAAGGGGGAGTGCTCCGATACCGGAACCATCATCACCTTCCATCCGGATGCGGAGATTTTCACCCAGACTACGGTCTATAAATACGACACCCTCGCAGCCCGTCTGCGCGAGCTTTCCTATCTGAACAAGGGCATCCGCATCACCCTTACCGATATGCGCGAGGAGGTCGATGAGTTCGTCCGCGACGAGAACGGCGAAAGCAAGCCTACCGGACGCAAGGTGAACCGCAGCGATGTCTTCTTCTCCGAGAAAGGCCTCCGCGAATTCATCGAATACCTCGACGCCGGAGCGCAGCAGCTCATCCCCGAGCCTGTCTGCGTGAACTCCGACAAGGTCATTCCGATAGACATCGCCCTTCAGTATAACAACGGCTACACGGAGAAGATATACTCCTACGTGAACAATATAAACACCATCGAGGGCGGAACCCATCTCCAGGGTTTCAAGATGGGACTCTCGCGTTCGCTGAAAGCCTACGCCGACAAGAACAACCTTCTCGCCAAACTGAAGGACCCGCTCGCCCCCGAAGATTACCGCGAGGGACTCACGGCCGTGATTTCCGTGAAGGTGGCCGAGCCTCAGTTCGAGGGACAGACGAAGACCAAGCTCGGAAACACCGAGGTGACTTCCGCCGTCTCACAGGCTACTGCGGCCGCCGTGTCCGCCTATCTGGAGGAACACCCTAAGGAGGCCAAGCTCATAATCGAGAAGATAGTCATCGCCGCCACAGCACGCAGCGCAGCCCGCAAGGCGCGCGAAATGGTTCAGCGCAAGACCGTGATGACCGGCGCCGGAATGCCGGGCAAACTTGCCGACTGCTCGGAGGACGACCCGGAGAAGTGCGAACTCTTCCTCGTCGAGGGAGACTCCGCGGGCGGAACCGCCAAGCAGGGCCGCGACCGCCGCACCCAGGCCATCCTGCCTCTGCGAGGCAAGATTCTGAACGTGGAGAAGGCTGTGGAAGGCCGCGCGTTCGAGAGCCAGGAAATCCAGAACATCTACACCGCCCTCGGAGTCAAGGTGGCCCAGGAGGACGAGACGGGAGAAAAGCATATGGACCTGAGCCATCTGCGTTACCATAAGGTGGTCATAATGACCGATGCCGATGTCGACGGCTCGCATATCGCCTGCCTTATCCTGACCTTCTTCTTCAGGTATATGCTCGACCTCATAAAGAACGGCTACGTTTATCTCGCCACACCTCCGCTCTACCTCGTGAAGAAGGGCAAGGAGGAAATCTACTGCTGGACAGAGGAGCAGAGGGAGGAGGCCGCCCTGAAGCTCGGCAAAGGCTCCGACAAGGGCTACACCATCCAGAGATACAAGGGTCTGGGTGAAATGAGCGAGGCCCAGCTCTGGGACACCACTATGAACCCGGAGAACAGGCGTCTACGCCAGATCACCCTCGAAAACGCGGCTCAGGCCGAGCGCACCTTCTCGATGCTTATGGGCGACGATGTCCCGCCACGCCGCCAGTTCATAGAGGAGAACGCCCATTACGCGAACATCGACGCTTAGTGAAAGCAAGATAGCTTGGTGATAACGAATCACTTAGCAAAACAGCGGCCGGAAAGGCCGCCAATGAAAAGACAATAAACGGATTTTAAATCACATAATGCAATGTTGGACATTTTTGACAGAATAGCAAGAGATTCAGGCGGTCCTATCGGACAGTATTTCGAGCAGGGATTCGGATACTATATGTATCCACGTCTGGAAGGAGAACTCGGGCCTCATATGACCTTTAACGGCACACCGGTACTGAACTGGTCGCTGAACAACTATCTCGGCCTCGCGAATCACCCCGAGGTGCGCAAGGCGGACGCGCAGGGCGCGGCTGACTGGGGGCTGGCCTATCCTATGGGAGCCAGAATGCTCTCCGGAAACACCCGTTATCACGAGCAGCTCGAACAGACCTTCGCCCGTTTCGAGAAGAAGGAGGACGCTTATCTGTTCAACTTCGGCTATCAGGGAATCGTCTCCACCATCGACGCCCTCACCGCCCGTCACGACGTGATTGTCTATGACGCGGAATGCCACGCCTGCCTGCTGGACGGAATCCGTCTGCACATCGGCGAGAAATTCAAATACCGCCATAACAACATCGCCGACTGTGAAAAGGTGCTCGCACGCGCCTGCAAAATCGCCGAAGAGGGCCAGGGAGGAGTGCTGCTCATCACCGAGGGCGTATTCGGAATGACCGGCGCGATGGGCATCCTCGACCAGATCGCGGCCCTGAAGAAGAAATACAGCTTCCGCATAATGATCGACGATGCGCACGGCTTCGGCCTTCTCGGAGCGCACGGACGCGGAACTTCCGAGCAGCTGAACTGTATGGACGACATAGACCTCTACATAGGTGCGTTCGCCAAGAGTATGGCTTCCATCGGCGGCTTCGTGGCGGGCCCTCACGCCATCATCAACTATCTGCGCGCCAATATGCGCAGCCAGATGTACGCCAAGAGCCTTCCTATGCCTCTGGTCATCGGCAATATGAAGCGTATGGAGATCATCGACTCTCCTGAAGGCGATGAGCTCCGCAAGAAATGCTGGACCATAACCCACGCCATCCAGAAGGGCTTCCGCGACGAGGGCTTCGACATCGGCGAGGCCGAGGCCTGCGTAACGCCTGTACACATCAAGGGCGGAGTGGCTCAGGCCACTAAGATGGCTAAGGACCTGCGTGAGAACTACAGGATTTTCTGCTCGATGGTCATCTACCCTGTCATCCCTAAGGGAATGATAATCTTCCGCATCGTCAGCACGGCCGCCCACACTATGGAAGACGTGGAATACACCCTCAACGCGTTCAAGGAAATCAAGGCCAAGCTCGATGCCGGAGCATACGACGGAGACGACATCGCGGCTATGACAGTGCAGTAGTATGGACGGGACTTGCTTTAAAGACAAGGTCATCATAATAACAGGAGCCAGCTCGGGTATAGGGTTGGCTTCTGCCCGTTTATTCGTCTCGTTCGGGGCGAGGGTGGTGATGGCCGCCAGAAGTCTGGACAAGCTGCAGTCTCTGGCGCAGTCTATGGGCGATGCCGAGCATATTCTCTGCGTGAAGACCGACGTCAGCGTATTCGGAGACTGCCAGAATCTCATAGACAGGACCGTCGAGAAATGGGGGGGCATAGACATACTCGTGAACAATGCCGGACTCTCTATGCGCGCTATGTTCAAAGACCTGGACCTGAGCGTGATACACACCCTGATGGATGTGAACTTCTGGGGAACGGTGAATTGCACGAAGTGCGCCTTGCCGCATCTGCTGAAGAGCAGGGGGTCTGTCGTAGGAGTGATCTCCATAGCCGGTTTTTCGGCACTCCCGGCTCGCACGGGCTATTCCGCTTCGAAATACGCGATACGCGGTTTCCTGGACACCATCCGCATCGAGCACCTCAAGGACGGACTTGGCGTGCTGGTGTTCGCTCCGGGCTACACCTCCTCGAACGTGCGCAACGCAGCGCTCACCGCGGACGGCAGCGCCCAGGGAGAGACGCCTTTGGACGAGGGCAAGCTGATGAGCGCGGAAGACTGCGCCCTGCACCTCGCCAAGGCTCTGCGCAGACGCAGCTCCCAATGCATACTCACCCCTTTGGGACATCTGACCGTGTGGGCGCACAGGCTTTTCCCGCGCTTCACCGACAGGATGACTTACAAGTACATCGCCCGCGAGGCGAACAGCCCTTTCAAGTAATAATCTGAAAAGCTATGAATGTCAGTCTGAAAGATATCAAGTTCCCTTCCCGGCTCCCATTTCTGGTCCTGATGCTGATTTTTTTCGTCATCTTCCCGAGGACGGCGAAGTTCAACTACGACTACAAGAAAGGTTCTGCCTGGAAGTATGAGACCCTGCTGGCCCAGTTCGACTTCCCGATACTCAAGACGGATGAACAGATCTCCGAGGAGAAATCGAAGTCGGCCGGCGGCGTGATTCCTTACTACAGATATTCCGAGGAGATCGTGAACAAGAATCTCAAGGCTGCCGGAAGCCTCTCGCTGGGGAGAGCCTCCGCCCTCAGACCGGCCATAGTCTCCACCATCAAGGATATATACAGCCACGGAGTGGTTTCCGACGAGGGAGTGAAGCTGAGCCGGAATTCCTCGGACGCTTCGAGGGAGGTGCTCTATGTCCAGAAGGACAAGCGCGCCTCGAAAGTACCCGTCTCCGAGGTTTACAAGCTCACCGACGCGAAGGCGAAGCTTCTCGCGGATATGTCCGGGACCTACAGGAGCTGGAATCTGGACTCCATCTTCCGCGCTAACAATGTCTATGACCTCATAGTTCCGAACCTTTTCTATGACAAGCAGACCACCGAGCTCGTGCACGACGAGTCCTCGCCGACCGTCTCTCCGACCTCGGGCTTCGTGAACGCGGGGCAGCTGATAGTCTCCAAGGATGAGATAGTCACAGCCGAGATAGAGCAGATTCTGGATTCGTATAAGGCCGAGTATGAGGCGACGATGGGCTATGACGGTCCGAAGTTCGTCTTCCTTGCCGGGAATTTCATCCTCGCTCTCGCCCTCGTCCTCATCATCTTCTTCTGCATCTTCTTCACGAACGCCGCTCTGCTGGACGACCTGAACAGGCTGTGCTATCTGCTGTTCGTGGTGCTTTTCACCTGCGTGTCCACGCTTCTGGTGAACAAGGCGAACCCTCAGTTCCTCTATATGGTTCCGTTCCCTCTGGCCGCCCTGTGGCTTCTGGGATTCATCCCGAAGAAGGTTCTGGTTCCGGTGTACATCACTTCGCTGATGCCGCTTATGATATTCGCACGGGACGGATACGTCCTTTTCGTGATGTTCCTGCTTGCAGGTCTGGCCGCCGGATACGCCTTCAAATTCTTTAACCGCAGCTGGAGCCAGTTTCTGGTGTCATTGGTGATATTCGTTTCGCTTGTAGTTACTTACAGCGGCTTCTGTATGATAGAGGCCGTGAACGGAGACTACCTGAAGATCCTCGCCTTCCTCGCTCTCGCTTCGATCTTCTCGGTGGCCGGCTATCCTCTGGTCTTCCTCTTCGAGAAGCTTTTCAACCTGCTCTCCACTTCGCGCCTCAAGGACCTGGCGGAGACTGACCAGCCGCTGCTGCAGGAGCTCTTCGAGAAGGCCCCGGGAACCTATGACCACTCCCTGAAACTGAAGAATATGGTAGAGCTGGTGGGACAGAAAATCGGCGGCAGCCTGAATGTGAACCTGCTGCGCGCCGGAGCCCTCTATCACGATGTCGGAAAGATGAAGAATCCTCTGTGCTTCACGGAGAACTCGAAGCTGGCCACGGGATCCGACAGGGACGATTATCACGCCGGGAAAACCCCGCTGGAGAGCGCCAGGGACATTATAGAACACGTACCGGCAGGGCTTGAGATAGCCGCCGCACATAAGCTGCCCAAGGAACTGCGCGACTTCATAGCCACTCATCACGGGACGAGTTACTGTTCCTTCTACATCAAGCATCTGAACGAGGGCGGAGACCCTTCGCTGAAGGAGTCCTTCTGCTACGGCGGGCCGAAACCTTTCACCAGGGAACAGGCTATCCTGATGGTCTGCGACTCCGTGGAGGCCGCATCCCGCTCCCTTAAATCCACGACTCCGGAGGCCTGCCGGCAGCTGGTGGAGAAAATTGTTACCTCGAAAATGGAACAGGGGCAGTTCGACGATGCGAACATCACGGTCAAGGACCTGAACACGATGAAGAAAGTGCTTGTGGAGTACCTGCCGTCCGTGAATCACGAAAGAGTCGCATATCCGGACAGGAAACCCGGCAGAAAGGCCAGGTAATGCGAAAAAATAAACGGAAAATCACTATATTTGCGCCCCGTCCGTCACAGCGGTGAAGCTGCCGGGGCGGGGGACTCCGGAAGAGAACCCGGAGGAAAAGGTGTTTAGTGATGATGAAAGAATAAGTTGGTAAGTTATTCTTTAGGAATCGTTGAAAACAGCTTCAGATAATAAAGACAAAACAGAATATGAAAGTAGAAAAGAACCAGATTGATGCTCTGAACATAGAGCTCACCATCACAGCCGGGAGCGAGGATTACTCTCCCGTAATGAAGAAAAAGCTGAACGAGCGCCGCAGAAACGCGGAAATCCGTGGCTTCAGAAAGGGCAACGCCCCTATGGCCTTCATCGAGAAGATATATGGCGAGCAGTGCCTCTTCGACGCCGTGAACGACATAATCTCGGAGCAGCTCGGCAAATTCATAGAGGATAACGCCCTCAAGACCATAGGCGAGCCTCTCGCCTCCGAGAACCAGCCGGAGAACGACTGGAAGGCCGGCAGCGAATTCGTGTTCAAGTTCGACCTCGGTCTCGCTCCCGAGATAGCTCTCGAACTCGGCAAGGAGGACAAGGTGACAAGATACGACATCAAGACCACCCCTGAAGCCGAGGCCGAGTTGAAGAAGGCCCTGCTTATGCAGTACGGCCGTCTCGGCGAAGTGGAGAAGCCGGGCGATGAGTCCTATCTCTATGTGGACCTCAGCAATGAGCAGAAGAGTGTCGAGAACACCTTCATCTCTATGCGCGACGTATCCGAGTCTATGAAGCCCGCGCTTCTCGGAGTCAAGGCCGGCGACAAGCTGGACGTAAACGTGAACGAGCTTCTGGAGCGTGAGGGCGACCGCGCCACTCTGCTCAGAGTGAAGAAGGAAGAACTCGCGGAGATTAATCCCGTATTCTCCGCCACGGTAGTGAACATAAAGGACTATCTGCCTGCCGAACTCTGCCAGGAGACTTACGACACCATCTTCGGCGAGGGCAAGGTCAGCGACGAAGCCGCTTTCGACAAGGCCGTTTCCGAGCGTCTCGCTGAGAATTACAGCCGGGAGTCCGACATCCGTCTCGGACAGGACATCCGCAAATACGTGACCGAGAAGGCCGCCGTCGCCCTCCCTGAGGCTTTCCTGAAGAGATGGCTCTTCAGCATCAACAAGGAGAAGTTCACTATGGAGCAGATCGAGAAGGAATTCCCGGCCTTCCTGGAGGACTACAGATGGCAGATGATCTGCGACCATCTTATGAAAGCTTACGAAATCAAGGTCACTTCGGAGGAAATTAAAGAGTCCGCCCGTGAATATGTCGCTTACCAGTACGCTATGTACGGAATGCAGAACATTCCGGGTGACATCATAAACAGCCAGGTGGACAATATGTTGCGTGACCAGCAGCAGGTTCAGAGAATATACGAGGGCGTCGAGAACCGGAAGGTGATCGCGGCGGTGCGCGAAAGAATCACTCTTTCGGGCAAGTCCATCTCCCTCGAGAAATTCAGAGAGCTCAAGTAATCGTTTCAGTGATGATGAAAAACTAACCAAGTTATTTTTCAGGAATCACTTATCACTAACAGAAGTACAGGATTACTGGACAGATTCTAAATATACCGGCTAAAATTCAGGTCAGAATTGCCCCGGTGCAGTTCTGACCTTTTTCATTACCACTTATTATGATGGACAAAAGCGAATTCGAAAGATACGCCAGACTGGACCGGCGCATAAGTTCCACAGCTCTGCAGCGTTACGAGTTGGCGCACGACTCCTACATAAACCCCACCATCATCGAGGAGCGCAAGCTGAACGTCGCATCTATGGATGTGTTCAGCCGCCTTATGATGGACCGCATCATCTTTCTGGGGGTTCCCATCGACGACGATGTGGCGAACATAATCCAGGCCCAGCTCCTTTTTCTCGCCTCCACTGACAGCAAGGCGGACATCTCTCTCTATCTGAACACGCCGGGCGGACAGGTCTCCAGCGGACTCGGCATCTATGACACTATGCAGATCATAGAGCCGGATGTGGCCACGATCTGCACCGGGATGGCGGCCTCTATGGGAGCGGTCCTGCTCTGCGCGGGCGAAAAGGGAAAGCGCAGCGCCCTTCCGCACTCCAGAGTGCTGATTCATCAGCCGCTGGGAGGCACCAGGGGGCAGGCGAGCGATATCCTCATAGCCGCCAAGGAGATAGAGAAGACGCGCGCCGAGCTCGTCAGCATCATCTCCGAACATACCGGCCAGCCTTACGGGAAAGTGTTCGCGGATGCGGACAGGGATTTCTGGATGACATCTCAGGAGGCTCTGGAATATGGTATGGTGGATGAGATTCTCAAGAAAAGGAATAAATAATGGCAGGAAAAAAACAAGGGAACCGCTGCTGTATGTGCGGCCGCACTGAACGCGAGGTGCTGCTTATGCTCAGCGGTATCGACGGCTTCATCTGCAGCGACTGCATCCATCTCGCGGCCGAGTATCTGGACGAGATGGACAGCGGGAAACGCAGCGCGTCCCAGGGGAAGAAGCTGGATATTTCGGTAAAGCCTAAGGACATAAAGGCGTACCTGGACCAGTATGTGATAGGGCAGGACAGGGCGAAGAAACTGCTCGCCGTGGCCGTCTATAACCACTACAAACGCATTAACCACAATCTCGTGGAAAAGCCGGACGACGGAGTGGAGCTTGAGAAGTCGAACATACTGATGGTAGGCCCTACCGGAACAGGCAAGACTCTGATGGCCAGAAGTATAGCCAAGTTCCTCGATGTACCTTTCACCATCGTCGACGCTACCGTGCTCACCGAGGCAGGTTATGTGGGCGAGGATGTGGAGAGCATTCTCACTCGCCTGCTCCAGGAGGCTGACTACGATGTGGTCAAGGCGGAGAGGGGAATAGTCTTCATCGACGAGATAGACAAGGTGGCGCGCAAGAGCGACAACCCGTCCATCACCCGCGACGTCTCCGGCGAGGGCGTGCAGCAGGCTATGCTCAAGCTTCTCGAAGGCAATGTGGTGAATGTCCCTCCGAAAGGAGGCCGCAAGCATCCCGAGCAGGATTTCGTGCACGTGAACACCCAGAATATCCTCTTCATCTGCGGCGGAGCCTTCGAGGGCATCGAAAGGCGTATCGCCCAGAGGCTCAATACTCAGATAATCGGCTTCGGAGCCGCCGAGAAGCAGGTGGTGGACAAGGAGAATCTCCTCCAGTACGTCTCCGCCGAAGACCTTCGCGCCTACGGACTCATCCCCGAGATCATCGGCCGCCTGCCGGTCATCACCTATCTGGACCAGCTCGACCGCGAAGCCCTCAAGCGCATACTCTCCGAGCCCAAGAACGCGATACTCAAGCAGTACGCCAAGATTTTCGAACTTGACGGCAAGAAGCTCGAAATCGACCCCGAGGTACTCGACCTCATCGTGGACACTTCCATCAGGAACAAGATGGGCGCACGCGGCCTGCGTGCCATCTGCGAGAAGCTGATGAGCGACGCGATGTACGACGCGCCCTCCTCGCGGAGCAGAACCTTCCACCTCACGCTCGACTACGCGAAATCCAAGATTCAGAATCAATGAAAACTTGATTGGACGCTGCGGGAGGCCGCAGCGTCCAATTTTTTATCTATCTCAGCGAGCGGAACTCGCGGGGCGTGGCGGAGCGGAATGAGAGAATCTCGCCGCTGTAGGGGTGGCGGAAGACGAGGCTCGCGGCGTGCAGGGCGATGCGCCCGTTCATAGAGGTGCGCGCCCCGTATTTTTTGTCGCCGGCGACAGGGTGGTGCAGCTCCTGGGCTGCGTGGACACGGATCTGGTTCTTCCGGCCGGTTTCGAGCTCGAACTCCACCGTGCTGAAATTCTTGCCGCAATGCGTGCATTTCCAGTGCGTTACGGAGAGCTGTGCGCCGCCTTCGTCCACAGGTGAAGATGACATTTTCAGGGATTTTTCGTTCTCCCGGAGCCAGGATGTGACGGTGCCGCCGCCCTCTTCCATCCGTCCTTCGAGGACAGCGATGTATTTGCGTTCCAGCACGCTTTCAGTCCATTTGCTCTGAAGAAGTTCCTGAGTGCGCTCGTCCTTGGCGAAGACCAGCAGTCCGGACGTGTCGCGGTCCAGACGGTGGACGATGAATACCCGTCCCGGGACCCGCTCGCGCTTGCCGGCCTTCATAGCCGCCCGTCTGCAGCGGTGCATATAGTCGGTGAGTATGGCGTAAGCGTTGCGCTCGTGTCCGGGGTCGCCGTATTTCGGGGCGATAGTGGGCAGTCCTGCACGCTTCTCTATGACCAGCAGGTACTCATCCTCGTAAACCGGACGGATGCCGTGCTCTTCCAGCACATCGGTCGCCCTTGCCACCATAGATTCCGCTATGGCCTCGCCCTTGCCCACAAGCTCCACCTCGTCCCCCGCCTTCAGGGGCAGGTCGAAAGCCGTGGTCCGTTTCCCGTTCACCATTATGCGTCCGGACGAAAGGTAGCCTTTCACGGCGGTGCGGCTGCTGTCCGGGAACTGCGTGAAGAGGTAATTGAGCAGGGAGGCGTCTCCCTTTACGGTCATTTTCTGTGCCATCGTGTATTCTGTCCGACGTTGCCGGAGTATTCTGTCCGGGGAGCGCGATATGGGCGCGTCTATTTTCTGAGTTCCTCCAGATCCTGCTTGAGCATAACCTTGCGGTCCATCATAGCCACCTTCTGGAAGAGCCTGATGCGGTTTCCGGGAGACAGGTGCACCTTGTCCTCGTGCTTGCCCCTGCGCCACCACTTGTAGAAGCCGATGGGGTCGTTCTCGAAAGGGATCGAAGCCTTGATGCCCGTGGAGTACCCCGGGAAATCGATGATGAGAGACAACCCCATAATCCTTCTGTAGTACTCGGGGTCGGCCCTGCGGAGCTTGCTGATCAGGGGATTAAGGACCTCCATAGTGTCCACCTTAAGAATCTTTTCCTTTATTATCATCTTGTGGATGCGTACCGGGTCTTCATTCAGCCAGGCCCCCACACGGAGGGTCAGCGGGCCGGCGTCGGTCTCCAGGGTGAGAGGGTCCATCGAGAAATATACTTTCTCGGGATCGATAGGAAAGGCTTCTTCAGAGGTCATAATTGAGTGATAAAACGTGCAAATTTATTAACTTTTTTTGAGAAAACGGCAAATAGTGTTGCGGAAATGCTTATCTTTACGGACTAAAAAATCAAAACGACTTATGAAACTAAGAACCACATTGAGTATCGCGGCCGCCGCTCTGCTGATGGCTGCGGCGACATCCTGCGGCTGCTGTGACGGCGGTCTGAAGCCGAACCGAACTCCGGCCATCCCCCAGGACAGGGAGATCGAAGCCGGCGTGAAGAAAATCCTGAAGAATATGACCCTCGAGGAGAAGGCCGGACAGATGATGCAGATCACCGTGGGACGGCTTGTGGACCCTGCCACAGGGAAGTTCAGCGAGGAGGCTCTGCAGAATGTCTTCGGAAAGTACAAGGTGGGTTCCATTCTGAACACCTATAATGACCACGCCTACGACCGGCAGTTCACCGCCGAGTTCATCACCGAGCTGCAGAACAAGTCTATGGAGCTCATCGGCATACCTATGATATATGGTCTGGATATGATACACGGCGCGTCCTATCTGACCGACGCGACCCTCTTCCCTCAGGAGATAAACCTCGGAGCCACCTTCAATCCCGAGTATGCGCGGATTATGGGCGAGGCTATGGCCTACGAGACCCGCGCCGCGATGTGCCCCTGGATATTCTCTCCTGTTATGGACCTCACCCGTACCTCCCTCTGGCCCAGAAACTGGGAGAGCTGGGGCGAAGACCCTTATATGCAGAGCGTGATGGCGGCCGCCGAGACTGAAGCCCTTCAGGGAAGCGATCCGAATCACGTTGACGGCACCCACGTGGCGGTGAGCATCAAGCACTATATGGCCTACGGTGCTCCCGCCAGCGGCAAGGACCGCACCCCGGCCTACGTCTCCGTCAGCGACCTGCGCGAGAAATACTTCGAGCCGTTCCGCGCCAGCATTGCCAAGGGAGCCCTCACCGTGATGGCCAATTCCGCCTCCATTAACGGAGTCCCGACCCACGCTAACGCCGAGCTTCTCACCGGATGGCTGAAGGAGGGTCTGAACTGGGACGGACTCATCGTCACCGACTGGGCTGACATCGACAACCTCTACACCCGCGAAAAGGTGGCCGTGGACAAGAAGGACGCCCTGCGCATCGGCATCAACGCCGGCATCGATATGATAATGGACCCTTACGACCCTTCGGCCTGCGACCTGATCGTGGAACTCGCCCGCGAGGGCGGCATTCCGATGTCCCGCATCGATGACGCCGTATCCCGCGTGCTCCGGCTGAAATACCGTCTCGGACTCTTCGAGAACCCGACCTGGGATGTCAGCGCCTACGGGGACTTCGGCAAGAGCGATTGGAAGGAGGCGTCCCTCGCGGCCGCCGTGGAGTCTGAAGTCCTGCTCAAGAACGAAGGCGGCATCCTTCCGCTCGAAAAAGGCTGCAAGATTCTCGTGACCGGCCCGAGCGCAGACGATATGCGTCCGCTGATGGGCGGCTGGTCCTTCACCTGGCAGGGCAGCGGCTCCCCGTACACGGACGGCTTCAACACCATCGCGGCCGCGCTCTCACGGGAGTTCGGCGCGTCCAATGTCAAATGCGTTCCCGCGATGCGCTACGACCAGGCGTACAGCCAGTGGCAGAGCCTGAAAGATGTGGACATCGCCGCCGCCATCTCGGCCGCCCGCAGTTGCGACGTGATCGTGGCCTGCGTGGGAGAGAACACCTACTGCGAGACTCCGGGCAACATCGACGACCTGACGCTTATGGAGGAGCAGATCAGACTGGTCAAGGCTCTCGCCGCACAGGGCAAGCCGCTGGTGCTGGTTCTGAACGAGGGCCGTCCGAGAGTCATAAGAGAGATAGAGCGTCTGGCCTCCGCCGTGGTGGACATTATGCTTCCGGGACCTTACGGAGCCGATGCACTCGCGCTTCTGCTTTCCGGAAAGGAGAACTTCAGCGGCCGCCTGCCTTTCACCTATCCTAAATATGTGAACTCCCTCCATACCTACGACTTCAAGGTGTCCGAGCAGGTCGGCACGATGTCAGGCTCGTATAACTACGATGCCGTAATGGACGTGCAGTGGCCGTTCGGCTACGGCCTGAGCTATACTTCATTCGAGTACAGCGGCCTGAAGGCCTCGGTGGAGAAGTTCGGAGCATCGGATGTGATAGATTTCACCTTCACCGTGCGCAACAGCGGCAAGCTGGCCGGCAAGGAGACTATGCTTCTGTATTCCAGCGATATGGTCGCCTCCATCGTGCCTGACATCCGCCGTCTGAGAGCTTTCGGAAAGATAGACCTGCAGCCGGGGGAGAGCCGTGAGGTGACGCTCAGCGTGCCTGCCCGCGACCTCGCGTTCGTAAACGCGGACGGGGCCTGGACCCTCGAGAAAGGCCGCTTCCTCTTCTCCGTGGGAGGGCAGAACCTTATGCTCGAGTGCGTCGAAGACAAGATATGGGATACCCAGAACATACGATAATAAGAATCTCCGAACTCTACTCCGAGGAGGGTTTCGCCCCGGAAGGCGCGCGGGAGGTGGATTTCCGCTCTCTGGAAGGCACTTCCTGCTACTGTTCGGAGCAGGCGCGGGAGCGGATTGGAGCGGAATTGGCCGCGAAGCGGCCCGGTGGGATAAACTGGATCGACAGTGGGGACTACCACTATCTGAGCCGTTTCACGCTTGAGGCCGCAGCGCGGCAGTGCGGTGACTCGCCCTTCGCGCTGGTGCTTTTCGACCACCATCCGGATATGCAGCAGCCGGCGTTCGGCAATCTGCTCTCCTGCGGGGGCTGGGCCAGGGGGGCTTTCACGGAGATTCCTCAGCTGAAGCAGGTGCTGCTGCTCGGCATCGCTCCGCAGCTCGAGCTGGAGTTTCTGGACCTGGTGTTCGAGGGGGTGCTGGCCGTGACGACCGATGACCTGCGGCACACGGGCGACGCCCTGGGCGGGGACGTGAAGGAGATGCTCTCTCTGGTCGAGAAGGACTGGCCGATATACATTTCCGTGGATCTGGACGTGCTCACCCGCGACTTCGCCCGCACGAACTGGGACCAGGGCTGTATGACGCCGGCGCAGCTGCAGGAGTGCTGCAGGCGTCTGGCCGCTTCCCACCGCATTCTGGGAGTGGACATCTGCGGGGGGATCACCCGGGAGAAGGGCGGGACCCCGCAGGATTTCGCCCTGAATCTGCGGATGCGGGAAAGTCTGTCGGAATTTTTTGCTTCACTTTTTTGAAGATTGTTTCGAAAATTGGCGAAAATCGTTTAAATTTGGGCGTTTTTAAACGCTATCACTGATAATATGGAAGAGAATCTCAAAATTACCTGTCTACACGACAGCCACGTAGCTCTCGGAGCGAAGATGAGTCCGTTTGCCGGATACGATATGCCTATCCAGTACAGCGGCATAGCCGACGAACACATCGCCGTCAGAACCAAGGTCGGAATGTTCGACGTTTCGCATATGGGCGAGATTTTCATCAGCGGTCCCGACGCCGAGAGATTCGTGAACCACATCTTCACGAACGAAATCCGGGGATTCCGCCCGGGCAAGGTGCTCTATGGTATGATGCTCTATCCCGACGGAGGAGTCGTGGACGACCTTCTCGTGTACAGGGAGTTCGAGCCGGATCATTTCCTGCTGGTGGTGAACGCCGCGAACATCGACAAGGACCGTCAGTGGATTCTCGACTGCGCCGCAGGTTATGAGGTGGATGTGGACGATATGTCCGAGGCCTGGGGACAGATAGCCCTCCAGGGTCCGGAGGCCGAGAAGGTCCTGCTCGAAGTCACGGGTCTGGACAAGGCGGCGGAGCTGGGCTTCTACGAGTATATGGAAAGCGAATGGGGAGGCCTGAGGATGATAGTGAGCCGCACCGGCTACACGGGTGAGGACGGCTTCGAGCTTTATGCCTCGCCGGATGCCATACGCGACCTCTGGGAGCGTTTCCTGAAGGCCGGCGTGAAGCCTTGCGGACTGGGCTGCCGCGACACCCTGCGTTTCGAGGCCGGTCTGCCTCTCTACGGAGACGAACTCAGCGCGGACATCTCTCCGGTTATGGCCGGTCTTTCGATGTTCTGCAAGCTGGACAAGGAAGAGTTCATCGGCAAGGAGGCTCTCGTAAAGCAGAAGGCCGAAGGAGTGGAGCGCAAGCTGGTGGGCATCGAACTTCAGGACAATGCCATTCCGCGCGCCGGCTATCCGGTCGAGACCGAGGGCGGCACCGAGGTGGGCGTTGTTACCACGGGATATCATTCCATCTCTCTGGACAAGAGCATCTGCTTCGCGCTGGTGGATTCCCGCTATTCCGCTCTCGGCACTCCGCTCTGCATACGCATCCGCAAGAAGGTGTTCCCGGGAATCACCGTGAAGAAAAGATTTTATCAGACAAACTATAAGAAATAAAAGAAAGACTATGGCATCAGTTAAAGAAGGTTTGCTCTACAGCGAATCACACGAATGGGTTAAGGTGGAAGGCAATATCGCGGTCGTCGGCGTTTCGGATTTCGCTCAGGCCGAGATGGGTGACATCACTTATGTGGATCTCCCTTCAGAGGGTGACGTCCTCAGCAAGGACGAGGATTTCGGCGCTCTGGAGAGCGTGAAGGCTTCCAGCGACCTCTATGCTCCTGTTTCCGGCACCGTAGTGGAGGTGAACTCCGCTCTCGAGGAGACTCCGGAAAAGATTAACGAAGACCCTTACGGAGCCTGGATAGTGAAGATAGAGATGAAGGACCCTTCGGAGCTGGACGATCTTATGGCTCCGGACGTCTATTCTGCAAAGAACAGCAAGTAATTCATCATCAAATGAGCACATTCTCATACTTTCCGCATACTGAGGATGATGTTCGCGCGATGCTTCAGAGGATAGGGGCCGGCAGTCTTGACGACCTCTATTGCGATGTACCCGCGGATTTCATCTACAAGGGAGAATACGACCTGCCCGACGCGATGAGCGAGCAGCAGGTTCGGGATTTCTTCCGGAAGCTTGCGGGCAGGAACCTTTCCCTGAAGGTGTTCGCGGGACAGGGCGCGTATGACCACTATACGCCGTCCGTCGTGCCTTACATCCTTTCCAGAAGCGAATTCCTGACCGCCTATACACCTTACCAGTGCGAGATTTCGCAGGGAACCCTCCGTTACATATTCGAGTACCAGAGTATGGTCTGCGCCCTTACGGGGCTGGACGTAAGCAACGCCTCGATGTACGACGGCCCTACCGCCGCAGCCGAGGCTATGCGTATGGCGGTCGCCTGCGCGAGGAAGAAGAACACTGTCCTGCTGTCGGCAACCCTGCTTCCGAATGTCATCTCCGTAGTGGAGACCTACGCAAAGTACTACGGGACACGCATCGCCTTCATCCCCGAGAAGGACGGCAAGACCACTCTCGAGGCTCTCGAGGCGGCCCTCGCCGATGAGGACATCGCCGGCGTCATCGTTCCGGGCATAAACCGCTACGGCATCGTCGAGGATCTCGAAGGTTTCGCCGAGGCCGTACACGCGCACAAGGCATTGCTCGTGGAGTACATAGACCCTTCCGCAGCCGCAGTTCTCAAGACTGCCGCCGAGTGGGGGGCCGACGTGGCGGTGGGCGACGGACAGTCTCTGGGCATTCCGCTCTGCTACGGCGGACCTTACGTGGGCTTTATGGCCTGCCGCAAGGACTATATGCGCAAGCTCCCGGGACGCATCGTGGGGGAGACCCGCGACGCCGAGGGACGCCGCTGCTTCGTCCTGACCCTTCAGGCGCGCGAGCAGCACATACGCCGCGAAAAGGCTACATCGAACATCTGCTCGAACGAGTCTCTGATGGCCCTGTTCGTGACCGTATATCTTTCTCTTATGGGGCCGAAGGGTATGAAGAAAGTGAATGAACTTTCCTACGCCGGCGCTCATTATCTCCACGACGCTCTTCTGACCACGGGCAAGTTCGAGAAGGTCTTCGACGCTCCTTTCCTGAAGGAGTTCGTCCTGAAGCCTCTGGTGGACGTGAAGGCTCTGCAGCAGAAGCTCTACGAGCGCGGATTCTTCGCCGCCCTGCAGACTGAGGAGGGCTATGTGTCCTTCTGCGTCACCGAGAAGAGGACCCGCGAGGAAATGGATGCACTTATCGAAGCAGTGAAGGAGGTATAGCTATGAGATATTACGACAGACTCATTTTCGAACTTTCCAAGCCGGGCAGATGCGCATATTCCCTGCCTTGCTGCGAAAAGGCCGTGCTCGCTCTTCCCGAGAACCTGCTCAGAGCGCAGGCTCCGGCCCTGCCGGAGGTGAGCGAAGTGGATGTGGTACGCCACTACACTAACCTCAGCCAGATGAATTTCGGCGTGGACACGGGTTTCTACCCGCTCGGAAGCTGTACTATGAAGTACAACCCGAAGATAAATGAAGAGATCGCCGCTATGCCGGCCTTTCAGACTCTACATCCGCTTCAGGACGAAAGCACGGTCCAGGGCGCTCTGGAAGTGTACTATAATATGGAGAAGTCGCTCGCGGCCATAACCGGGATGAAGTATTTCACCTTCAATCCTTGCGCCGGAGCCCACGGCGAGCTCACCGGTCTTATGATTATGCGCTCGTACCATATCTCCAGAGGGGATCTGGCCCGCACCAAGGTGATAGTTCCCGACAGCGCCCACGGCACCAATCCCGCTTCTGCGGCCGTCTGCGGACTGGAGATTGTGGAGGTGAAGTCGAATGCCGCCGGTCTGGTGGACGTGGAGGATCTGAAGCCTCTTCTGGGACCTGATGTAGCCGGCATTATGATGACGAATCCCAACACTCTGGGACTTTTCGAGCGCGAGATCGCGAAGATCGCCTCTCTGGTCCACGAGTGCGGAGGCCTGCTCTATTACGACGGGGCCAATATGAATCCGCTGCTGGGCGCCGTACGTCCGGGGGATATGGGCTTCGACATAATGCACCTGAACCTGCACAAGACTTTCTCGACGCCTCACGGCGGCGGCGGTCCGGGCAGCGGTCCGGTGGGCGTGGCCGAAAGACTGCTGGAGTATCTTCCTACACCTCACGTGGTCAAGCTCGAAGACGGTTCCTTCCATATCGTCAAGTCCGCTGAGAATTCATCCGGCCAGGTGTCCGGCTTTATGGGCAACTTCGGCGTGATACTCCGCGCGTACGCGTACATCCTTATGCTCGGCCGTCAGAACATCCGCCTCGCGGGGCGCTACGCCACTCTGGCCGCTAACTATATAAAGGAAAGCCTCAAGGATGCCTACAAGCTCCCGATTCCTACGGTCTGCAAGCACGAGTTCGTATTCGACGGGCTCATCGACGACGGCTCCTCCACCGGCAAGCTCGGCGCGACCACCCTCGATGTGGCCAAACGCCTGCTGGACTTCGGTTTCCACGCTCCTACCATCTACTTCCCGCTGCTCTTCCATCAGGCTCTGATGATCGAGCCAACCGAGACCGAGAGCAAGGAGACCCTGGACGAGTTCATCGACGTTATGCACAAGATCGCCGCCGAGGCCGCGCAGGACCCTGACATTCTGCACTCCGCGCCTCATAACGCTCCGATCTCCCGTCCTGACGAGACCGCCGCGGCGCGAAACCCTATCCTCAAGTTCCAGGACGAGGCGTAGTGAGTGTGAGCGGGGGTAATACAGAATTGGACGGCCGGTAAGGCCGTCCAATTTTTATATTCCGTCCGGCTCCGCCGTCCGATGCGGAGCTGCGCGTCAGTTCACGTGCTTGCCGTGGCAGCGGCCGTAGGTGAGTCCGCTGCCGCAGGGGCAAGGGTCGCCGAGCCCGACACGCTTGATGGCTATGCCGTATTTCGAGACGTCCGTGGTGGTGTCTGGCTGCGGAAGGCCTTTCCTGAGGTAGTCGGGGATGTCGGCCTCAGCCTGCGCCGCGCTTTCCTCCACCTGTATGTCCACCTTGAGAGTGCCGGCCTCGTTCGCGCTGAAACCGCGCAGAATCCACTTGGGAACCGTATTCGCGTAGTCGGCGATGGCTCTGATGCATTCCTCGTACCTGTCGAACTTCCCGATGGAGTCCACCACGTCCTCCACCGCCCCGAAAAGCATCTCGGTGTCCGTCTCCTTCATCGGCAGCTGGGCGTTCAGCCAGATGTCGTGAAGCTCCTCCATACACTCCTCCTCGGTGTAGCCGAGGGCGCGAAGCATATCGAGCACCGCCTGTCCCTCCTCGGACTTGGCCCCGTAAGTCCCGTAAGGCATAAGCTCCGCGACTTCCAGAGCGCGTCTGGCATCGATTTTCGCGTAGCGGCTTCCCTTGGAACTGCGGTTTTTCTTGCGGAGTCCCAGTATCATCTCGGGATTGTTCATATAAGGGGTGGCCAGATAGATCTGATTCCCGGTGTCTATGCGGGACATCATCAGAATGATCGACTTGGCGAGGTCTTCGAGGAGAATCGGCCTGAAGCCGGCTTCCCTGCGAAGATCCTCGAGACTGTCCAGAAAAACCCTGAACGGGACCATTCCGTAAATGTTCAGTATGCTCAGTATCATCCTGTCCAGCTGGAAGCTGCCATCGGCCTCCTTGAGAGCTATGACCTCATCGACCTTATCCCTGATGGCGTCGTAAACATCTGAAACCACGACGAAACTGCCTTCCAGATCCTCGGAAAACTTCAGCTCTATGGTACACAGGCCCTCCAGAGCGCTCGGAATGGGGAGTATTTCCATTTTCACCGGCTTGTCCTTTCCGGCTTCGATTCCTTTCTTCAGCAGGCGGAGATCCACTTCGGTGAGGTCGCGGAGCCAGTCCTCGGGATGATTCAGAATGAATCCGGCAAGAGCCTCCACCATCGCCCCCTTCCTTTCGGCTATTCCGAATTTCTTCAGTCCCAGAGACTCGCCGATGTTGCGGAGATCGTCTTTATAAAGCGCTCCGAGCAGTGTCCTTATACTTCCCATATATCATTCCCAATCTACGAACCGTATCTTTCCGAGGTCGCGTTCCCTGGCCTGAGGGTTCTCGTCCGGGTAGCCCACGGCTATCATAAGGCAGAGCCGGTAGCCTTCGCTGAGCTGCAGGGCGTCGAGGAACCACGAGACTTCCGGAGAGTTCTCCAGAAATGCTACGGGACCTCCGAGGCAGCAGGTGCCGAGTCCGAGGGACTGTGCGGCGAGTATCATATTCTCCGCCATAAGCCCCGCGTCAAGTCCGCTGTCTCCCTCGGGAACCGCGATGGCGATGACTGCGGGAGCGTTGCGGAACATATTCTTGAAATCCTTGTCGCGCTGCACCATTTCGGGATTGGCCGCCGCGAAGACGGCGGTCACGGAATCTATAGCCTCCGCGCTGTCCACGATGCGCACCTCCCAGTTCTGGCGGTTCATTCCGTTCGGAGCGTTCACTCCGCATACGGCTATCTGCTGAAGCTTCTCCCGCTCTACGGGACGGTCTGCATATTTGCGTATGGAACGTCTTGCCATAATAGTCTCTATGACAGCGTTTTCGTTGCTGCTTTCCTGTGTCTGGCCGCAGCCGGCCGCTCCGAGGGTCGATAGGGCCGCGAGGGAGACGAGTCGTGTAATTTTCTTCATAATATGTGTTTGTTATTTTTTACTTGACGGGCAGGTCAGGACATTTTTCCGTCATTCCCGAAAACAAGCTCCGCAACGCATCAAAGTTACAATATTTATCCTTATATTCGCAGCCTGCGGGGCCAAGTTCAGGGAGTTTTTTTCAGAAATCTCTGAAAGGCCGCGTCAGAAAGAAGAGAAAGTGTTTTCAGGGAATCACTGAAGATTCACCGAAGCAGTTTATTGACCACGTAAAAAGTAACATTATGAAGGAATACATCGAACAGAACAAGGAGAGATTCTTCGAGGAGCTTTTCTCCATCCTGAGAATCCCGTCCATCTCCGCGAAGGCCGAAAACAAGCCTGATATGCAGCGCTGCGCCGAAAGGATAGCTCAGCTGCTGCGCGAAGCGGGCGCCGACGAGGCCGGGGTATATCCGTCCTCCGGAAACCCGGTCGTGTTCGGGTGCAAGATAGCGGACCCGTCCCTGAGCACCGTCCTGGTGTACGGACATTACGACGTGCAGCCGGCCGAGCCGCTCGAAAAGTGGAACAGCGACCCCTTCGAGCCGGTCATCCACGACGGCGCCATCTGGTGCCGGGGGGCGAACGACGACAAGGGCCAGCTCTTTATGCACATAAAGGCCTTCGAATACCTGCTCCGCAGCGGACAGCTCCGCCATAACGTGAAGTTTATGTTCGAGGGCGAGGAGGAGATCGGCAGCCCGTCCCTCCCGCAGTGGATACGCGACCATAAGGAGATGCTCGCCGCCGATGTCTGCCTCGTGTCGGACACCACGATGCTCGGCGAGAACATTCCGTCCATAAACTGCGGAATGCGCGGCCTGAGCTATCTCGAAGTCAAGGTCACCGGCCCCGACAAGGACCTGCACTCCGGCCACTACGGCGGAGCGGTCGCGAATCCCATTACCGTCCTCTGCGAGATGATAGCCTCCCTGCATACTCCGGACGGCAAGGTCGCCGTCCCGGGCTTCTACGACAAGGTGGTGAATCTTTCCCGCAAGGACAGGGACCTGCTCGCCAAGGCTCCTTTCGACAGGGAGGCCTATAAGAAATCCATAGGAGTCAGGGAGCTGCGCGGCGAGAAGTCATACTCGACGCTCGAGCGCACCGGCATCCGGCCTTGTCTGGACGTATGCGGCATCTGGGGCGGCTACACCGGCGAGGGCGCGAAGACCGTCATCCCTTCCGAGGCCCACGCGAAAATCTCGATGCGTCTGGTGCCTGACCAGCTGAGCGCCGAAATCACTCCTCTCTTCGCACGCCACTTCAAGCGCATCGCTCCGCGCAGCGTCACCGTCGAGGTGAAGGAATGCGAAGGCGGCGACGGTTTCCTCATCCCGATCGACTCGCCGGCATACAAGGCGGCGTCCCGCGCCATCACCGAAGTGTATGGCATCGAGCCGGTTCCGAGCCGTGGCGGCGGCAGCATCGCCGTCCTCGCGGAAGTCCAGAAAATCCTGGGCATCGACCCGCTCCTGATGGGCTTCGGCCTCGAGCGCGACACCATCCACTCCCCGAACGAGAGCTATCTGCTCAAGCAGTTCTTCGGCGGAATGGAGTCCATCGCACTCTTCTACCGTTATTTCTGAAAAACGCGGCGCGGCCCGCTCCCGCGGTCCGGCCAATATCGTAACAAGCGACAAGTTATGTCAGACGAAAAGATAATATTCTCGATGGCGGGGGTGGGGAAGGTTCTTCCCCACAATAACCGCGTGATCCTCAAGGATATCTACCTTTCCTTCTTTTACGGGGCGAAGATCGGCATCATCGGTCTGAACGGCTCCGGCAAATCCACCCTCCTGAAAATCATCGCCGGCGTGGAGAAATCCTACAGGGGCGAAGTGGTCTGGGCTCCGGGCTACACCGTGGGCTATCTGGAGCAGGAACCCCAGATGGACCCGGACAAGACCGTCCGCGAGGTGGTCGAGGAAGGCGTGAGCGAAATTATGGACCTTCTCAAGGAATACGAGGAGGTGAACCTGAAGTTCTGCGAGCCGATGAACGATGAGCAGATGAACACTCTCATTGCCCGGCAGGGCGAACTCACGGAAAAGATCGAGCACGTAGGCGGCTGGGACATAGACTCCAGGCTGCAGCAGGCTATGGACGCGCTGCAGTGTCCTCCGGACGACGCCCTCGTCTCGACCCTTTCGGGCGGCGAACGCCGCAGGGTCGCGCTTTGCCGTCTGCTTCTGCGGGCTCCGGACGTGCTGCTTCTCGACGAGCCTACGAACCACCTCGATACGGAGAGTATCCAGTGGCTGGAGGCCCATCTGCACCAGTACAAGGGCACGGTCATCGCCGTGACCCACGACCGCTATTTCCTCGACAACGTCGCCGGCTGGATTCTGGAGCTCGACAGGGGAGAGGGCATACCGTGGAAGGGCAACTATTCTTCCTGGCTGGAGCAGAAGAGCCTGCGTCTGGCTCAGGAGGAGAAACAGGAAAGCAAGCGCCGCAAGACTCTGGAACGTGAGCTGGAATGGGTCAGGATGGCCCCGAAGGCCCGTCAGGCGAAGCAGAAGGCCCGTCTGGGAGCCTATGAGAAGATGGCTTCGGCGGACACGAAGGAGAAGGAGTCGAGGCTCGAAATCTATATTCCGAACGGCCCGCATCTGGGGAACAAGGTCATAGAATTCCACGACGTCAGCAAGTCTTATGGAGACAAGCTGCTCTTCGAGCATCTGGACTTCGTCCTGCCTCCGGCCGGAATCGTGGGCGTAATCGGACCGAACGGAGCGGGAAAGACCACGCTCTTCCGCCTGATAATGGGTCTGGAAAAGCCCGACGGCGGCAGCATCGAGATAGGTGAGACCGCGAAAATATCCTACGTGGACCAGCAGCACAGAAGCATAGATCCGGACCTTAGCGTGTACGAGACTATCGCGGGTAATTCCGAGTGGGTCCGTCTGGGAGGCCGGGACATAAACGCGCGCTCCTGGGTGAGCCGCTTCAATTTCTCCGGAGCCGATCAGGAGAAGCTCTGCGGAGTGCTCTCCGGCGGCGAGCGGAATCGTCTGCATCTGGCCCTCACGCTTAAGGACGAGGGCAATGTGCTTCTGCTCGACGAGCCTACGAACGATGTGGACGTGAACACTATACGCGCTCTGGAGGACGGATTGGACGGCTTCGCCGGCTGCGCGGTGGTGGTTTCCCACGACCGCTGGTTCCTCGACCGCATCGCTACGCATATCCTGGCCTTCGAGGGCGAGGGAAGAGTTTATTTCTTCGAGGGAAGCTACTCCGAGTATGAGGAGAACCGCAAGGCCCGTCTGGGAGACGATGAGCCTAAACGCTTCAAATACAAGAAACTGATGAGATAACACAGCACAGATTCCCCTTTTCTTTTATATATGGAAAAAAACATTTCTATGAACCCGAACCTCATCGTTCGGTATCTGAAGAAAGCTTCTTCAGAGTTCACGCGTGAAGACATCATCCGTTACTGCGTGGACAACGAGGTAGAATTCATCAACTTCCACTACTGCGGGTGGGACGGTCGGCTCAAGACCCTTAACTTCGTGATTCAGAGCGAAGAGCATCTTGAGAACATCCTTACCGCCGGCGAACGGGTGGACGGCTCCAGCCTTTTCCCTTTCATCGAGGCGGGCAAGAGCGACCTTTATGTACTGCCGAAGTACAGGACGGCCTTCGTGAATCCGTTCGCGGAGCATCCTACGGTGGACATTCTCTGTTCCTATTTCGACCGTGAGGGCCAGCCTTTCGAGAGCTCGCCGGAATATATACTCCACAAGGC
Organism: Bacteroidia bacterium; assembly: GCA_030529945.1. Classification (GTDB taxonomy): domain Bacteria; phylum Bacteroidota; class Bacteroidia; order Bacteroidales; family UBA932; genus Cryptobacteroides. Next base: position 24,797 of record JAUMVX010000014.1, read on the forward strand.
CCACGAGGCGTTCAAATCCACTACCGGGATGACTATGGAGACTATGGGAGAGCTCGAATACTACATTATCTCCGACGAGGAGGACCTGTATCCGGTGGCCGACCAGAAGGGCTATCACGAGAGCGCCCCGTTCAACAAATTCACGGATTTCCGCATCGAGGCCCTGAAGCTCATAGCCCAGGCCGGCGGACGCATCAAGTACGGACACTCCGAGGTGGGCAATTTCACGAAGGACGGCAAGTCCTACGAGCAGAACGAGATAGAGTTCCTGCCTGTGAACATCGAGGATGCCGCCGACCAGCTTGTGGTGGCCAAATGGATTATGCGTCAGCTTGCATATCAGTATAATGTGCAGCTCACTTTCGCTCCTAAGATCACTGCCGGCAAGGCCGGCTCCGGTATGCACGTGCACTGCAAGTTCACCCGTGACGGCAAGTCTATGATGACCAGGGGAGGCGAGCTCACCGAGGAGTGCCGCAAGGCCATCGCGGGCTATATGGACGCGGGAACTTCACTGCCTGCCTTCGGCAACCCTCATCCGCTGTCCTTTATGCGTCTTGTGCCTCACCAGGAGGCTCCGACTTCGCTCTGCTGGTCCTTCTCGAACCGCAGCGCCCTCGTCAGAGTGCCTCTCGGCTGGCTGAAGCCGATAGATATGGCCGCGAAGTGCAATCCTCTCGAAAAGCCGGATGACCGCGACTTCTCCGAGAAACAGACCTTCGAATGGAGGGCTTCAGACTGCTTCGCCGACACATACCTGCTTATGGCGGCCCTCTGCGCGGCCGCACGCCACGGTTTCGAAATGTCTGACGCCCTTAAGGTGGCCGAGAAGACTTATGTGGGTCTCGGCGTGAACATACACGATGCGAGCCAGCAGAAGGTGCAGGAGTCCCTGGAACAGCTTCCGGGAAACTGTGTCGCCGCCGCTGCCGAACTCGCCAAGGACCGTGAGATCTACACGTCGAAGGGAGTGTTCTCGGATGCCCTCATCGACTGGTACATCAAGTATCTTACGGATTTCCACGACGAGAATCTGCGCGAGGAGCTGAAGAAGGACCCGGAGCGCGAGATGCGCTATGTGCTCAGCTGTCTGAATAACGGATAGCGTGCTACCGGCCGCCGGCGCGTCTAAAGCTTCGAAGAAAGCTCTTCGTAATGGCGGCGCGACACGGGTATGGCCCTGTCGGTACTGTCAAGCTCCGCAAGGATGAGGCCCTCCTTATCCTTGCGGAGTACTTTTATGTGCTTGGGGTTCACGTAGTAGGACCTCTGGCAGCGCACGAGGCCGTGTTTCGCGCAGAGAGGCTCCAGAGCCTTCATAGAAGTGCGCAGAAGGTATTCCTTGTTCTTCTCGCCCTCGGTGTAGTGGATTCTGACGTAGTTCTCCTCCGAGGCGAGGTAGAGTATGGCGCCGGGGCTTATGACGAGCCTGAGCCTGCCGTTCTCGTCCTGGAACCGAGCCAGAGTGTTCGCCTCTTCCGCCTGCTTTGCGTCCCGGTTCATACCGAGCACCATCAGCAGCAGGCAGAGCAGGGAGTATGGGTAGATGAGCACGAGGGAGATCATACTGAAGCAGCGGCCCACAGCGAAGAAGTAGGGGATTCCTCCCCGGCTCATAAGGCAGATGTAGAGGCCGCAGAAGAGGGCCATCAGTATGAGTTCGCCGGCGCACCAGCCTATGTACCAGCCGAGGGCGAGGGGACGGCCGCGCCAGATGAAATGGAAGCCGATTCGCATCCCGGTGATGACCCCGAGGATGATGCAGCTCATCATAGTGGCGTTGAAATAGTACAGGCCTTCACGGCCGGTGCGGAGCAGCTCTTCGTCTCCGGCGGGACCGTAGAGGACGATGAAGAAGAGGAAGAAGAGGGGCAGGGTCACGAAGTGAAGCACCTGGGCCTTCATAGACTTGAAAGTTCCGCAGATTTCGTTCATAAGGCTGTGTCTTTATATCCGTTTCGTCACTCGGGACGACGGGACAAAGATAGAAAACATAATTTTTAATCCCAAATATCGCGTTTTTCTCCCGAAAACGCCCCGTTCGTCACATCTTCTTGTCCCAAGTCACTATTTCTTCCCCGGACATCGGACCTTGCCTACTTTTGCACTTGAAAAAAACGCAAGATTATGAAAAAGGCTATCGCATTCGGAGATTCGGTACTCAGGGGGGTCATAATAGATTCCGCCCGCACCATCGCAAATAATGTAAGGTATATGTTTCTGGACAGCAACTTCACCACCCAGGCCGGTCAGCGTCTGGGCGTGGACATAGACAATTACGGCAAGTTCGGAAGCACCATTTCCATAGGAACAGGCATCGTGGACCGCCATCTGAAACAGGTGGGGGAGTGCGACTATACTTTCCTCGAATACGGAGGGAACGACAGCGACTTCGATTGGCCGGCGATAGCGGCCGACCCTTTCGTGCACCACGAGCCGCGCACGCCGCTGAGGCTTTTTTCGGAGATTTATGCCTGCATCGTGGAAAAGGTGCGCCGCTCGGGCTCGAAGCCGGTGATGCTTTCGCTCACGCCGCTGGACCCGGCTATGTATTTCGGGCATTTCACCCGGTATATGACCGAGGAGCAGAAGGAGAATGTCATCGTCTGGCTGGGCGGGACCACGGAGTCCATCACGAGCTGGCACGAGATGTATAATCTCGAGGTCTTCAAGCTCTCGCACCGTCTGGGCGTGCCTCTGCTGGACATCACGACTCCTTTCCTTAGCCGCAAGGACTTCAGGGAGTATTATTGCGAAGACGGCATCCATCCTAACGAGAAGGGACACCGTCTTATCGCCGACGCGATCTGCGACCAGCTGAAGGAGGCTGACGATCAGTCTTTCTGGAAGACTCGGACGTAGTCGATCTGCATTATGGCCGGCAGGGAGCTTTCGTTCACGCCCTGGGCGCCGCCCCAGGAGCCGCCCCAGGCCAGATTCAGAGTTATGTAGAAGTTCTTGGAGAAAGGCCAGGTGGCTACGCTGCCCTTGCCGTCGTTGCTGAAGGAGAAGAACTGCTTGCCGTCCACGAAGAATTTCAGCGCCTCCGGGGTCCACTCGCACGCATAGACGTGAAATTCGCCTTCGGCTCCAGCCGTATAGACTTCCTTAGTCTTCTGCGTATTTATCGTGTGGTTATAGCTCTGGGTGTGGATGGACGAGGAGGTGTAGTTCGGATGGTAGCCGACTTCCTCCATAATGTCTATCTCACCGCATTTCGGCCAGCCGTCCGACTGGTCGTCCGGCATCATCCAGAACGCCGGCCAGGTACCCTTGCCCGAAGGCAGGTTTATGCGGGCCTCCATATAGCCGTATTTCCAGGACTTGCGCGTGTTCATCCTCGCGGAGATCACCTGCCCGTCCACCTTCATAGCCCTGATCTTCAGGATGCCGTCCTCGACGTAGGCCGTATAGTTGCCGTTAAGAACGCCGCCCGCCACATACCTCTGGAGCTCGTTGTTCACGTAGCCGGGAGCCCAGTTCTCGAAACGCCATTTGCCCGTGTCCACCGAAGTCCCGTCGAACTCGTCGTTCCATACCAGGGAATAGCCTTCCGGGGCATTGATGGTCGGATCGACTTCCTCCTTCGGAGGGGCTGCCTGCTTTACGGGAACTGAAAGAGTCTGAGTGCCGTAGTAGAAATTCACTGCGGTCTCGCGCTCTGTCTTGCCCGTGTTCTCCGCTATGGTCACCGTGACGGCGGTGTTTCCCGCGACGCCTCCCGAAGGGGTGACGGTGCACCAGCTCCTGTCGGCGCTGCCCACGCCCCAGTCGCAGTTGGCCGTGACCGTGACGCTCTGAACCGATTTGGCGTGGTCAGTCGAGATTTCACTCACTGACACGGAGAGGTTCTTGGATGCGGACTCCCCGCCGCCCCCGTTCTTGTCACAGGCGGAGGCGGTGAGAGCCAGCATAGATAATAGGTATAGTACGTATTTCATCGTTTACTTTTCCATATGCTCCTGGAAGCAGGTATTCACCAGAGTGAGTTCGCTGCCGCCGGCGGTGCGTCCGAAGTCGAAGAATACGACGACCTTGTCGTAGTCGCAGTCAGGAACCAGACTTTCCTTCTTTATGGTGAAGTCCTCGTCTTCCGGAACGGAGATGGCGTTGTCATAGACCATAAAGTTATCCGTGTCGTTCCCGAGCCAGGCTATCTTCAGAGTGACCGTACAGGCCGTGCTGCAGTGTATGGTGGTGCAGAAGTCATAAGTCTTAGACGCGCTTGCCGGAATCTCGGTCTGGAATATGGTCTGTCCCTGCCACTCGCTGCCTCCGATTCCGTCCGGAATCACGATCCGGCAGTCCTTCTTCGTCTCGTCCGTCCACTCGAACTCCGGATTCGCTATCTGGCTCCAGCCCGCATCCGCGTACCAGTATCCCATAGTGATGGCACCGCTTCTCCAGAGGTTCGTCGGGCCTTCTATATCGTAGTAGGTCTGGACTGGACCCGTGTAAGGCTTGCAGCTGACATCCAGAGTGCCGTCACGGTCGATGAAGGTGAACGTGTAATATCCTTCCACGCCTTCCTTTATGTAGATATTGCCGTTGTCGCCGCCGTCAGAGCCGCCGCCCAGGTAGGCTACATCTCCGAGTTCCACGGTGCCGTAGTTCGCGTATCCCCATTCGACGCCCCAGTTCGCCTGGCCGAAGATCTTGAAGTCCTTTCCGGCCACCACTTCACCGGTGAGCTGGTAAGTGTTCTCTCCGACAAGGGCGAGAGGCAGGTCCATCGAACCCGTGCTCCAGCCCGGAGCGCCCGCCGCGGACGGTTTGCCGATACCGGTGCCGATGATCCAGAGGGCCTTGGCGTTCTCGTATGTGGCGAGTTCTCCGTCAGCGAGAGGCATAGCCTTGATCCAGTTGTCGGCATAGACGATGCGATAGTCGCCGTCTGCGGCATTGAACTTCAGGTTGCCGCTGTCCACTGCCTTGAAATAGTCAGGGTCGAGCCAGATTGCTGCGAGGTCGATGCCGGTCACTGCGATGTTCTGACCCTTGGCGAGGGTGATGTCGAGTGAGCCTTCGAGCGGCTGACCGCCGAATGTCACTTCAGGAGCCTTGTAGTCGCGCGGACGGAATTTCCACTGCCAGCTGATTCCATCTCCCACGTGTACCAGGGTGAGGCTGTTCTCGGTGATTTCCGTCACGTGGAATTCAGGATTGCTGAACATCAGATCGTTCGGAACGTAGCCGATGATGACTCCTTCAGGAAGCGTGAGGATCTCGCCGTCGAAGCTGTATGTGCTCGTCTGAGCGTCCCAAGGCATAGAGAAGTCATTACCGTCGTGAGGGTTGATGTCCGAGCCGATGACGGTTACGCCAGTGTTCACGTAGATGAGTCCGTCTTCGCCCGCGCTGAAGCTATAAGTCCCGTCAGGGTAGAAGGTGAGCACGTCGTCATACATACCGCTGCCCTCCTTCTCATAAGCGGAGGCTGACCACCATCCTGCGGCTTCCTCAAGCGAAGGCCCGCAGGCCAGATGGCCTTTCGTGGCGGCGTCCATAACCCAGGCCTTGCCTTCCGCGGTCGTTCCGGCGAGAAGTTCCTCAGGACCCGCCTTCTTCACGAACGGCACGAGGCCGTAATGCCAGGCTATGCTGCCGTTGTCGATCAAGAGGTTGAGGTTCTTCTTTATCTTCGAGGTAGCGGTCTCGATGAAGCGGTAGCGAGGATTCGTGAGAGCATCCGGGTTAGGGATGTAGGAGAGGTTGCAGCCCTCCTTGAGCACGAGATAGATTTCCTCTATGCCGGCGTCGTTCCAGCTGTTCTCGATGCTGTATGTGGACTCGTAGGCGTCCATAGGCACGAGGTAGTCGTTCCCGTCGCCTGAGTAATACTCCGGCATCACGCCCGAGTCCTTGTTCACGTAAACCTGTCCGTCTCCCGGGTTGAAGCTGTACTTTCCGTCTGCGGTGAAGGTCATACTGTCGTCATAGAGGCTCCAGTCCGCCTTTTCGTTGGCCTTGGCCGACCACCAGTTGGTGCCGTCGGAACCCGGCTCGCCGCAGCCGAAGTGGCCGTCTTTCTCATAGTCCCAGCCCCAGGTGTTGGCGACAGCCTTCATATAAGGAGTGGCGTCGAACGGGTCCCTGTAGGTGTTCTCCATCGTGAAGGTGACCATCTTGGATCCCTGCGAGATGCCGTTGGCATTGTACGCCTTGAGTTCGACGCTGTGCTCTCCGGCATCGCGGATGCGGAGGACGATGCCGTTCTGTGCGTAAGCGTATTTCTTCGAAGCCTTGCCGTCTATCTTCTCTTCGCCGAAAATCCAGAGCGGAACGACTCCCTTGTCCTCCACCTCGAAGGTGACCATATTGGTGGTCTGGTCGATGCTGATCTTCGGAGTGAGCTCGGAGGCCTGCGGAAGCCGATTCTGGTCAGGCTCCACGTAGTCTATCTTGCAGCTTGCGGCGAGGAGCGCCACAGCGGCTATGGCCGCATATTTTAATGTACTTTTCATAATCCGACCCGATTAATAGTTGTTCTGTACCAGATTAGGATCCTTGTCCATTTCGGACTGAGGTATAGGCCAGTATTTCTTGGACTCTGTCCAGTCGTTCTGGCGGAAGGCGTGGTTCGAAGCCTTGAGGACCGAGGAGGCGAGGCCTGTGCGGATGAGGTCCCAGTAGCGCTTGCCTTCTCCCACGAACTCCTTGTGGCGCTCCTGGATGATGTCTTCGCGGCTTGTGCCGGTATCCTGGCACTTCGCGCGGTCACGCACCTTCTGAAGGTAGGAGCTTCCGTCGGAGCCGAGGAGCAGTGAAAGCTCGGCGGCGTTCAGCAGGGTCTCGGAGAAGCGGTAAACGCGGGAGTTGTTGCCGTAGTTCATCGTGTCGGCGGCCAGATAGCCGTGGTTGCCGTTCTTGCGGGCGATGTACTTCAGCAGATAGTAGCCTTCCGATTCCCAGCGCGGAGAGCAGCTCTCCTTGCCTCCGGTCGAAGTAACGTAGGTCTCGATGTTCAGGATGCCCCCGTCGCGGCGGATGTCGGTGTCGTCATACATATCGTAGGTACTCTTGGCCACGCCGCCGAAGCCCCAGCCGTCTGCGAAATCAGTCGTAGCGCCCGGAATGCCGATGAGCACCGGGTAAACGGCGCCGCCGCAGGCGATAGGGGAGCCCCAGTCACGCACTGCGCCCTCGGAGATGTAGTTTATCTCCCAGATGGACTCGGCGTTCCACTCGCCGCTCTCCTCGAAGATGCCGGCGAAGTCATCCACCAGGGCATACTGTCCGCAGTCGATGATCTCCTTCATATAATTCAGGACCGTCTGATAGCGGGAGTTGTCGTTCTGGTACATAACCACGTCAGCGTAGAGCATATAGGCCATAGCCTTGGTGATGCGGCCTTCCTTGCCTCCGTCAGCCTTCATAGGCAGGACATTGAGGGCGAGGGCGTCCTCGATGGTCTTCACGATTCCGGCATACACCTCATCGTGGCCGAGCTGTGCGCAGAGATACGGGGCGGTGAGGTTCTCCTCGTAGTAAGGAACGTTGCCCCAGAACTTCCAGAGCCAGTTATAGTAGTAGGCGCGGAGCACCATAGCCTCCGCACGGTAGAGATTCTTGGTCTCCTCCGACATTCCGGGGACATCGGAAACGTGCTCCAGAACCACGCAGGCGCGGTTTATGCCGGAGTAGCAGATGGTCCAGATCTGGTTGCAGACATCGGTGGAAGTGGCCGTGTAGTAGTGCGTCTTCACGAGGATAGGCTGGTCGCCTTCGTTCGAGCCGCCGCAGTAGATGTCGTCGGCCATCACATCGGAGACGAGCTTCAGGTCGTCGTACTGGTAGAAGTAGTCGAACCAGTGGAGCGGGTCGTAAGCTGCCACGAGAGCCTCGTACATACGGTTTTCATTTATGAAATACTCGTCGATAGGCTCCGAGGAGTTGTGTTTCGCCGTGATGAAGTCTTTGCCGCAAGAGGTCGCAAGGATCGTAACGGCTGCACAAAGAAGGTAAAATATCTTTTTCATATTCTGTTACGGCTTTATCATTTAACTAAGGAAGCGGTGCCGAATGTGAGATTGACGCCGAAAGAGATGGTTCTGGCCTGCGGATATACGCCGCGGTCGATGCCGACTTCAGTGCCGTAGCCGGAGTTGCCGCCGGTCACTTCAGGGTCGCAGCCCGTGTACTTGGTGAGAGTGAAGAGATTCTCGGCCTGTACATAGACTCTGAGACGGTCGATGCCCGCCTTGCCGGTGAGGCTCTGAGGAAGAGTGTAGCCGAGCTGGACGTTGCGGGCCCTCATAAAGGCGCCGTTCTCGAGCCAGAGGTCGGATACGCGGTAGTTCTCGTTAGCCGAATCGAAGACGAAGCGCGGCTGGCTGTTCGTGGAGCCTTCGCCCGTCCAGCGGTTCAGTATCGTCTTAGGCAGGTTTATGTAGTAGAGGTCGGTACGTCTGGTCACGTTGAAGATGGATACGTTTCCGAACTGGCCCTGGAGGAGCATATTGAAGTCGAATCCCTTCCACTCGAAACCGAGGTTGATGCCGAAGGTCCAGTCAGGGATACCCTTGCCGATGTTCGTGCGGTCGTCGTCGTTTATGACTCCGTCACCGTTGATGTCCACGAAGCGCACGTCTCCCGGAACAGCATTAGGCTGCAGGAGAGCTCCGTCCGCGTTCACGTAGCTGTTCACTTCAGCGGCGTTCTGGAAGATTCCGTCCGTCTTCCATCCGTAGAAATAAGGGAACGGAAGGCCTACGTCGCCTCTGGACAGGGTGCCTATCTTGTGCGAGGAGCAGCTCAGGTAGGTGGACTCGTCGCCGAGGTAGGTGAGGCGGTTCCTGGTGTAGGTGGCGTTCGCGCCGATATGGTAGGTGAAGTCTCCGATGTTTCCTCTGTAATTCAGGTCGAACTCCACGCCGCTGTTCACCATATCGCCGAGGTTGCCGGTAGGGGCGGAGTCACCCGCATAGGAAGGAACAGGCATAGAAAGAAGCATACCCGCGGTCTTCTTGCGGTACCAGTCGGCGGTGAAGGTGACTTTGTTACCGAGGAAGCCGAGGTCGAGACCGAGGTCGGCCTGGCGGGACTCCTCCCACTTCACGTCCGGGTTAGCGAGGCCCGAAGGCTTCGCACCGATGCTGATGGCCTCGGTGCCTGTGGCGCCCGAGCCGAAGGCGTAGTTGTTCCCGGAGTTCATATATACGGCATAGGTGAAGTTTCCGATGTCGTCGTTACCGTTCACTCCGTAGGAGAAGCGGAGCTTTCCGGTGGAAAGCCAAGGCAGGTTCTGAGCGAAGGACTCGTTGCGGAAGTTCCAGCCGAGGGAAACGGAAGGGAAGTTGCCCCATTTGTTGTTGTCTCCGAAGCGGCTCGAACCGTCGCGGCGTATCGTGGCTTCCACCATATAGCGCTCATCGTAGTTGTAGCTTACGCGGGCGAAATAGGAGGCGAGGCTGTAAACTATGGAATTCCAGCTGCCCCATCCGTTGCGGTCACCGTCGGCCTGCTGGCCCTTGGTGTTGTTCACGGAAATCTTCCAGTCGTCATAGTCATACATAAGACCCATAGCGGAAGCCCCCACATTGGACGATGAGGACCGGAGAGCCGACTGTCCGAGAACGGCGTTGATGCCGTGCTTGCCGAAGGATTTCTCCCAGGTGAGGACGTTCTCCACCTGCCAGAGCAGGCTTCTGTTCATCTCCTGGGAGGCGGAAGAGCCGTAGGCGGTCTTCTGCACGATGGAGGCGTTGCCGGACTTGTCGTAGGTGGTGGTCTCAGTGATCTGGTCGTACTTGTAGTTCTTCGAGGAGAGGTAGTACGGCAGAGAGTAGCCGTGGTTGCCCCAGAATGCGAGGTCCACGCCTGCGGAGGACTTGAATTTCAGGCCTCCGAAGAGCTGCAGGGTGGCGGAAGCGTTGCCCACGAACTTGTCGGTGTCGTATTTGGTGCCCGGCTGCGAGAGCATCGCGAGCGGGTTGCTCTGCTCGTTGTACTTCACGCCGTCCACGATGCTGTAGGCTCTGCCGTCGGCGTCGCGGAGGATGTACGGGTAGGCCGAAGGATAATTGGCCGCGAAGGCGGCCTCCTCGGCGTCGGTCATATAGATGCTCTCGATCGGAGACATTCCGATGGCGGAACCGAGCGGCGAACCGTACTCGGTGTTCGTGGAGATGCCGGTGGAGTTTATGCGGGCGTAGGATGCGCTGGTGTTTATGTCCATCCGGTTCAGGAAGTTGCGCTGCGACGAAGCATCGAAGAGGTTTATGTCTATGTTCTCGTGGAGAGTGAAACGCTCGTAGTTGCTTCTGCCGTAGTTTCCGCCGACGATGCCCTCATTCGAGAGGTAGCCGCCGGAGATGGCGTATTTCACCTTCTCGCTGCCGCCGGAGATGCTCAGGTCGTGCTTTACGATCGGGGCGTTGTCGTTGAATACCGCGCTCACCCAGTCGGTGCCTTCGCCGTACTGGTAAGGGTTGTCGTAGATAGGCTCGCTGCCGGAGTTTATGTAGCCTTCATTCATCATAATGGCGTACTCGGTGGCGTTCAGGACCGAAGGCTTTCTCCAAGGGTTCTGGAAGCCGTAGGAGGCGTTGTAGCTGATGGTGGCCTTGCCGGCGGCGCCCTTCTTCGTGGTGACGAGGATGACGCCGTTCGACGCGCGTGCGCCGTAAACGGCTCCGGAGGCTGCGTCCTTCAGGACTTCGATGCGCTCGATGTCGTTAGGGTTCAGATAGTCGATGCCGCCCGAGATGGCCAGACCGTCCACGATGTACAGAGGACTGGAGCCGTGGATGGAGCCGACGCCGCGCACGCGGACCTGCGAGGATGCGTCGGGAGCGCCGGACGAAGCCGTCACGAACACTCCGGAGGTCATACCCTGGAGGACTGCGTCGATGCGGTTGTGTGACTGTGTCTTGAGGTCGTCGGAAGTGATGGAGGAGATGGCCGCGGTAACAACGCTCTTCTTCTGGACGCCGTAACCCACGACTACCACGTCGTCAAGCCAGGTATTGTCCTCTTCCAGAACGAAGTTCACGACGCTGCGGTCTCCGAGGACCGCCGTCGCGGATTTCATTCCGACGGACTGGGCTACCAGGACGGTTTCGGGGGAGAACCTGCCCTGGAGGACATAGTTTCCGTCCGCGTCCGTACTGGTTCCCGTGGAGGTCCCCTGAACCATAACTGCGGCTCCTATGACCGGCAGTCCGGTTCCATCCGTGACAGTACCCCTTACTTCCTGGGCGTGTGCGAACGCACCGCCCGCGCACAGGACTGCGAGAGCCAGCGCGATTTTTCGTACAAGGTGTTTCATTGGATAAAAATGGTTAAATTGTTAGTTATTGTGTGTATAAATATGCAGTCAATATTCCTTCGGGAACACACAAAGTTAATCAAAGCGGACGGACCCTCAAACGATTCAGTCGAGGGTGGTTCCAAAAAGTGGAAACGTAAAACGGAACTACCTGTCAGTCAGACTGAAAGGTAGTGCAATAAGTGGTTTTTCAGTGGTGTCTATGTGGACTGTGAAGAGCTCGCGGACCCCAGATTTTTCACGATTTCCTCGAAATTCTCCCTGTCCGGAAGGGCCGCGTTCTTTATCTGCGCTCTATAATTATAAATGGTATTTACAGAGTAGCGCAGGAGCGAGGCGATGTGCGAAGACTGGGTGATGCCGAGGCGGATGAGCGCGAAAATGCGAAGCTCCGTGTTCAGCAGCTCGTCCTTTTTAAGCTCTATCCGGGCCTCCGGGCGCAGCAGGGAGTTGAACTCGCTCACGAAGTTCGGATACAGCTGCAGGAAGGCGTTGTCGAAGGCCTTGTAGAAAGCGCGTATCTCCGCGTCGGTCTCGGAGAGAGGCACGAACTTGCGGAGCTTGTCGATATAGTCCGAGCACATCGAAAGGAAGAGGGCGATGTACTCCTCCTTCGCCGTGTTCGCCTCGGAGAGACGGGCGATCGCCGTCTGCAGCTTGGCGTTGCTCTCCGCGAGCGAGTCGGAATACTCCCGTATCCGCGAGTTCATAGCGGTGATCTGCGTGTGCTGCTCGCGCAGCCTCCGGTTCAGCCTGACCATCATCGCGATTATGACCAGCAGGCCTGCGGCCAATATGGACAGGGCTATCAGGAGTGACCGTATCGATGACACGTGCCGCTTCTGCGAGGCCAGGAAGGCGTTTTCTATTTCCGGGATGCTGAGGGCTATCTGCCAGGGGCGCAGCTTGGAGTTGAAGTCCAGGGCGTCCTGAAGGGAGATCTGGGTGTAACGGAAGGCGCGTGCGATGTCGATATTGTCCTGGAAAAGAATCTGGGCCAGGCTGAAAAGGGAGGCGTTGTCCTTTACGGAGGCTCTCGCGTCCGCCATAGCGGAGCGCAGGAACCACAGAGCGGAGTCGTCGCGTCTGCCCAAGTCCCTGCAGGTAACCGCCTTATAATATGCCGCTATGGCGTAGTCGTGGGAGGAGGGGTTCAGCACGTCGAGCGAGCGGGTGAAGACCGAATCGGCCTTCTCCGCCTGTCCGAGCCGCAGATATTCGCGGGCGACGAGTTCCTGATGCAGCTGGAGCGTGTCGTCCGTCATCGCGATGATGCGCGAGCGGTAGTAGGCGACCTTGCCGATCATCCGAGCGTGGTCCTCGGCAGTGGGGGAGTACTCGGCGAAGTCGGCGTTGAAGCGCTGCTGGTAGTCGCACCACTCGAGCATCTGCGCCGCATCGAACGAAGCCGTGTCGATCTGCCTGCTCAGATTCGAGCTTTCGAGGTACATCCCCGAGACGCAGAGCAGCATCGCGCGGCGCATCAGCACATCCGTCTTCCTGTGGCCGTCGGCCAATCCCGTGGCGATGGAGTCCTGCTTTTCGAGGGCTTCCGAGGCCATACTGAAGCTGTATGCGAAGGCCTCCCTGTAGAGTTGTCCCCAGAGTTCGTAGGCGGTCACCGGCGGGGTGGCCGGGTCGGAGGCGCGTTCGCGCAGGGTGCCGACCAGCTGCTCCTTCGCCGCGTGGAATTCCGGGGCCATCTCGAGGGTGGCGTCAAGATTAGCGAGTTCCCTCATCAGGCTGTGGGGAACAGTTCCCGACGAACAGAGGGTGAAAAGTATCAAAATATAAGCAAAAATGCGTTTCACACTGATAAAATGTATTCCCGTGTGTAAAGATAATAAAAAATCTCTTATATTCGCAGCATTATTTTTTCTAACCGCATTTATGAAAGGAAAATTCAAGCTCCCGAACGGAGTCCTCTGCCTCCTCGTGGTGACAGGTCTCTTCTTCTATCTCGGGTCTGTAATGGGCACGGCCAATATGCTGAACACCATTATGCACACTGCCCACGACCTTCTTCTGAACACGGTGTTCTTCCTTATGTCCATCTGCGTCATTATGGGTGCGCTGAGCAAGATATTCGTGGAGTTCGGGGTGGTCTCCCTCATCGAGAAATGCCTCCGCCCCCTGATGAAGCCGCTGTTCAGGCTGCCGGGCGTGGCCTCGCTGGGAGCGGTGATGACTTTCCTTTCGGATAATCCGGCCATCATTTCTCTGGCCCACGACAAGAGTTTCAGCAAATATTTCAAGAAATACCAGTATATCTCCCTTACGAATTTCGGCACCGCCTTCGGTATGGGTATGCTCGTGATTGTATTTATGCTGGGGCAGGGCTTTACCTGGGAGCCGCTTGTGGGCCTCTTCGGAGCTTTCTGCGGCTGTATAGTCTCGACGCGCCTTATGCAGCGCTTCATCCTCAAGGCCCGGCCCGAGTTCAGGGACGAGCCTGCTGACGAGAACGCGGAGGCCATAGCGGAGATAGAGACCGCGCAGTATCAGAGCAAGTCGATGTTCACCAGGATTCTGGACGCCGTTCTGGACGGAGGAAAGAGCGGTGTGGAGGTGGGTATGTCCATCATCCCGGGAGTGCTCGTGATTTCGACTCTGGTTATGATGCTTACTTTCGGGCCCGATACTTCCACAGGGGTCTATAACGGTGCGGCCTATCAGGGGACCGAGTTCCTGCCGTGGCTTGCGGACAAGATAAGTTTCGTCTTCGAGTGGCTCTTCGGCTTCCACGACCCTCATCTGGTGGCCTTCCCGATTACGGCTCTGGGAGCTGTGGGCGCGGCCCTCAGTCTCATCCCTAATTTCGTGGCCCAGGGCTGGGTGGACGGGAATGCCATAGCCGTCTGCACCGCCATCGGTATGTGCTGGAGCGGCTATCTCAGCACTCATACCGCTATGCTCGATTCTCTCGGCTATCGCGAGTTCACCCCCAAGGCCATCGGGGCCCATACCATCGGCGGCCTCTGCGCCGGCATCATCGCGCATCTGGTCTATGTGATGATAATGATGCTGTAGGTCATTGCCGTTTTTTTTCTTACCTTTGCGTCCGCAAGTCGAAAGCGGCCCCGGATTCATACGGAAAGAGGGTGTCTGGAGATTCTGCAGCTTGGCAGAGCTGTAAACTCCTACCGGCGACGATGAAGTCGTCTTACCCTAAAAACCGTTCAGTATGAATCAGTCACAGAAAGGTAAACTGAGCTTTACCATCCTTTCCATCTCCCTTCTCACCGTAATGGCGGGCGCAGCGGTCGCCCCCGCATTGGGCGTAGCCCGAGAACACTTTGCCGGCGAAAGCGCTATGCTGGTGCAGCTTATCGTCAGTATGCCGGCGCTGGCGATCATAGTCACGAACTTTTTCTTCGCGCCTCTCTGCCGGCTGCTGAAGACGCGCACGCTGGCGCTGCTCGGACTCGCGCTGTACGTGGTGACAGGCGCGGGGGTCTATTTCGCGGACGGCATCCGGACGGTGCTGACGCTGCGGGCGCTGCTGGGCGTGAGCGTGGGTATGATAATGCCGCTCTCCACCGGTCTGCTCGCGTACTATTTCCCGCCCGAGCAGCAGGCCCGCCTGATGGGGCTCTCCGCGTTTATGAGTCAGACCGGCGGAGTGATCGCCACGCTGCTGAGCGGTCTGCTCGCGAACATCAGCTGGAACTGCGCGTTCCTGGTGTACCTGCTCGGGCTGTTCGCTGTGGCGCTCGTCGCGCTGTACCTGCCGAACGAGAGACTCGTCACGGGCGAGCAGACGATGAAGCATTCGCCGGACTTCTACGAAAGCGAGACGGGAATCACCCGCGCGCGCAAGAAGCCCGGCAGACCCGCAGCGTCGCTGATGCGCTTCGCTCCGTCCGTGGTGGGAATGTACCTCCAGATGCTGCTCTTCTTCATTTTTCCGACCAATTTCGCCATCACGGCCGCGGCCAATCCCGCATTGACGGGAAACGCCATTACGCTGATTATGGTGGGGCTCGATGTGGT
Organism: Bacteroidia bacterium; assembly: GCA_030529945.1. Taxonomy (GTDB): domain Bacteria; phylum Bacteroidota; class Bacteroidia; order Bacteroidales; family UBA932; genus Cryptobacteroides. The sequence continues at coordinate 40,059 of JAUMVX010000014.1, forward strand.
GGCGGCGGTCATCGGACTCGTGTTCGGCCTTATGATGAGGCACATCGGCAGGTATATGAAGTATCTGGCTCCGTTGACCTTCATTCTCGGCTACGGCTGCTACGCTCTGGGGGTGTCCGTTCCACTGCTTCTCGCCGGGTCTGTGCTTGCGGGCGTTGCGAACGGGGTCGGGATGCCTTATCTGAACACCATCGCCTCCATCAAGGGCGGCAGGGACGCGGCCACGACGGTGATGCCGCTGCTTTCGGCCGCTATGTATCTGGGGCAGTTCACTTCGCCCCTGATCGTGACCCCTCTGGCCTCTCTCATCGGAGGGCCGACGGCCCCATATATAATAGGTGTGGGCTTCAGTGTCCTGTATCTCGCGCAGACCTACTTCAGCAGGAGATATCAGGCTCTGGCCCCGGTGAGGTGAGATAGCCGACCCTGTCCGCCGGGGTCAACTCTCTCAGCACCCGGCAGGGATTGCCGGCGGCGAGTACGCCGGAGGGGATGTCGCGGGTGACGACGCTTCCCGCGCCGATGACGCTGTCGTCCCCGATGGTGACTCCCGGGGTCACCGTGACATTGCCGCAGAGCCATACTCTGCGGCCTATGGTGATGGGCTTGGGTATCAGCGCTCCGGCTGCACGCTCATCGGGGTCCAGGGAATGGTTTCCGGAGTACAGTCCGACATTCGGGCCTATCAGCGTGCCGCTGCCGATGCTTATCAGTCCGCAGTCGAGCATTATGCAGCCGAAATTTATGTACACGTCATCCCCTATCACTATATTCTTTCCGAATTCGCAGCGGAAATCCGGCTCTATCCACACGCCCTTGCCGACGGAGCGGAAAAGCCGCCGCATTATGTCCCCGCGTTTTTCCACCTCATCGTCCGCAAGACGATTATAGGCCCTGAAGAGCTTCTTCGCCTCCACTCTTCTTTCGAAAAGGTCCCTGTCGAAATCACTGTAGATTTCCCCGGCCTGCATTTTATCCCAATCTGTCATAGTTATTCTGAAATCTTATAAGCTGTTTTGAAATGGTTCCTCTGTTTCTTTATAAGCTGTTTTGAAATGGTTCCCGCATTCAGTGATTCTTAATTCCTTTCCCGACTCCCCGGAGCGGGCATAGCCGGAGCATCGGGCTTACACGGTGATTTCCAGCAGTATCCCCTCGGGTCCTCTCACGCAGCTCTCGTAGTAGCCGTCGCCTGTGATGCGCGGGCCGCTCAGGGTTCTGTATCCGTCCGCATCGAGTCTGGAGGTCAGTGAGTCCACGGCCTCCCTGCTCCCCGCGGAAAAGGACAGATGGATGAAACCGGCGCGATACGGGTTTTCATTGTCCCCCGCCACTTCGGGGCGGGTCATAATCTCCAGACGGGAATCTCCGCCGGAAAATGTCAGGATATATGTCCTCAGTCCCGTCCGGGGGTTGTGATACAGGCTGCAGGATTCAGCCAGAAAGTATGCTTCGAAGAAATGTTTCATTCCTTCCAAGTCTTTGCAATACAAAGCGGTGTGGTCGATTTTCATTATATTGTGATTCTGGTTTTATGTTTCCAAGTGATGTCCGGACTCTGTCCGGACTGCCACAAGCGATTTGGCGTACTGCTGCGGCGACATCCCGACCTCGCGGCGGAAAAGCCGGGAGAAATACGGCGGGGAGGAGAAGCCGCAGGCATAGCAGACTTCAGTCACGGACAGGCTGCCGTTTTTCAGAAGGTAGCGGGCGTATTCCAGCCTCCGGGCATTCAGGTATTCCACGAAAGTCTGCCCGTAGTGTTTCTTGAAAAAGACGCAGAATGCGGCTTCGTTCATCCCCACGTATGAGGCGATTTCATTCAGCGACACCGGACGTGAAGCGTTGCACGAGATGAAAGTCCGCACCTTCATCTTCCTCTTCTCGTCCTGACTCATCTTGAGGCCGCCACCTGACTTTCCGGCTTCCGAAGAATCTCCGAGGAGATTCAATATCCTCAGGAATGAGGCCGGACGCTCCTGCCCGTCCTCATCCTTCATCGCGCTCATCAGGGAAATCAGACGTTTCAGAGTACCGCCCGAATACGATGTGGCCGTATTCCGCCTCTCGCGTATGAAGCTGACGCTTTCCAGCAGATCCGGGAAAACACCCGTGACGGCATCCAGAAGCAGGTCATCGAAGATGATGGTGATATTGAGGATGTTTCCTCCGGAATCGGTGTATGCCGGATCGAAGTCCCAGCAATGCGGAACCCCCGGAGGGACAAGCACCACTTCACCTTCCCGGAAGGGTTCAGTCAGGTTTCCTATGGTACGCACTCCGCGTCCCGTGAGGATATAGTCCAGTTCCCACGATTCCTGGGAATGCGGGCCTATCTGCCGCTGAGGCGGCAGTCTCACGAAATCGTAGCGGAAATAGCCTTTATCCGGATGGTCAGTCATTCTGTAAACGGCTTTAATAGGGTAGGGTCAGTCATTCGGCAAACTGCGTGTTTTATCGAAGAATCTGACTTTCTGCAAAGATAAGACAAATATTCGTAAAAATACGTCAAGCCGCACTGCGAAATAAAACCTACCTTTGCCGAACTTGCGAAGATGCCGTTTGGGAAACGGCTCCTGAAAGCATTTTGAAACCGCTTCCGGTAATGTGAGAGAATGACGAAGATTTTGAAGATTGCCGGCACATTATAAAACGCACTGAACAATGGCAAAAGAAAACGTGTATCTGGAATCCAAACCACGGTATGAAATTCTGGACGGATTGCGCGGCGTCGCCGCGATTATGGTGATTTTTTTCCACCTTTTCGAGACTTATTGCCCGCACGGGGCGCAGCAGCACATAAACCACGGCTATCTCGCGGTGGACTTCTTCTTCGTGCTGTCGGGCTTCGTCATCGGCTACGCCTACGATGACCGCTGGGGGAAGATGACCACCTGGGGCTTCTTCAAACGCCGTCTCGCACGTCTCCATCCGATGGTGATCGCCGGTACGGTCATCGGCTTCGCGATGTTCTATTTCGGGGCCACGGCCTTCCCGGGCGTACTGCAGGCCCCCGCCTGGAAAGTGTTCGTCTGCTTCGTGATGGCTCTGTTTATGATTCCGACCGGACCCAAGATGGACATCCGGGGCTGGAGCGAGACTAATTCGTTCAACGGCCCCAACTGGTCCCTCACTCTCGAATACATAGGCAATATCCTCTACGCCTTCCTTTTCCGCAGACTTCCTACGGTCATACTCTGCATCCTCACGGCTCTCGCGGCGGTTCTCACCCTGGACCTGACGCTCGGCTGGGACTTCTTCGGGTTCTTCCCTGTACACGAGTTCACGACTCCGGACGGGAAGACTATGAGTTTCGGCGGCCCTCAATACTCCGTCATCGGAGGATGGAGCCTTACCGCGCAGCAGATCTACATCGGCTTCGCCCGCCTGCTGTACCCTTTCCTCTGCGGACTCATCATTTCCCGACTTCTCCCGAAGCATCGCACAGAGAACAACCCGAGCGGAAGTCCTCTTCACGCTAAAGGCGGATTCTGGTGGGCTTCGCTCCTGCTGATCGTCATATTCAGCATTCCTTGCATCGGCGGCAGGCCGGGCATCGCCAACGGAGCATATCAGGCGGTATCCGTGCTGGTGCTGTTCCCTCTCATCGTCCTTCTGGGGGCCGGCAGCAAGACTACCCACGCTTTCAGCGCCAAGGTGTGCAAGTTCCTCGGGGACATCTCATATCCTATCTATATAACGCACTTCCCGATCATCTACGCCCATATGTCCTTCGCCAAGGCGCACGCGGACGCTCCGGTCTGGATTCATTGGCTTTCCGCAGTCGGAGTCGTCATCCTGTCCGTAATTCTGGCCTGGTGCGTGCTTAAGGTTTATGACGAGCCTGTACGCGAGTGGCTGAAGAAGACCTGGCTCAAGGGTGAGCAGCGCCTGCCGCTGTGGATGAAGGTCGGCGGCGGAGCATTGGCCGTTGCGGCCATCGTCGTGTGGCTCATCGCCGGATAGGCGACCCCCGCTCCCCGTCATAGCCGATGTGCGCTCCCCGTCTTGCCCGACCTGCGTTCCTCGTCATGCCCGACCTGCTCGGGCATCCCGTGTCTCGGAGGGATTGCCGGTCGCAGCCGGCAATGACGTAAAAACGGCCGGCAATGACGCAAATTAAGTGATGATGAAAAAACTTAATGGCGGACTTCCCAGTTCTCCAGACGGCGGTTCGCAGTGGAGAAGGTCGCTCCGATTCTGAAGACTTTGCGGCCGTCCGCAAGGAACGGCCAATCGTAGCCTTTCCCGTCGATCTGGTCGAGGGCGTCCTGCGGATCCCTGTCGCGCTTGAGCTCTATGATATAGACAAATTTGTCGGTCTGGATAAGGACATCGATGCGGCCGTTCGAGGTGTGCCTTTCCACCTGCACCTGCTGGCCCATCAGCTTCAGCATCACGTACATCGTGTTCTGGAAGTACAGCTCCGCATCGCCCTGTATCTGATAGTCCATATCTGCGAAGAAGGCCGTGAAACGACGCATAAGCATTTCGACGTTGCCGGAGCGTATGTCTTCGACGAACCTGTAAACTGACAATGTGTCCGGATTATTCTCAATGGGAGTGTAGAACTCGCTCAGCGACTCCATAAAGCTGTCCTCCACCTCCTTGTTGGGATAACCGAGGGTATAGAGATTTGCGGATCTGTCGAAATCTTTGACTGTCAGGTATCCTGTCTGATACAGGAGCGTTATCGCATTGGGGCGGCTCGCGTTCACGCCGGACAGAATGAACGGGGACACCTTGATTCCGGACACATTTTCAAGTTTGTACTTGCCGGCTTCGAGAAAACGGACGAGGAAAGACGGTGTCCCCGTCGAGAACCAATAGGTGCCGAATTTCAGGCTGTCCAAAGTGTTGAGCAGGCTGAAGGGATTGTAAACGCCCGCCGCATTCTCGCAGAAGTGATAGCCGTCGTACATTGCCGCCAGCTGCTCATAGCATTTCTCGACGGAAAGGCCATTGGCCTCGGCCAATTCACTCACACTCTCCTCGAAATAATCCTTGAGCTCCTTCCCGGATATTCCGCAGATGTCGGCATAGCGGGCATCCATCGATATGTCCTTGAGATTATTGAGGCCGGAGAAAACGCTGAGTCTGCCGAGTTTGGTGACACCGGTCAGGAAGCCGAACCTGATGCAGCCATCCTTGGCTTTCATCACGCTGTAGAAGCCCTGAAGAAGGCTGCGGAATGATTCGGAAAGCTCGTCGTTCCCCAGGGAATCCACTATCGGCTTGTCGTATTCATCGATAAGAATCACAACCGGCTTTCCGGTCCTTGTGAAAGCTGCCTGTATCAAGGTGTCAAGCCTGACACTGGCAACGGGTTCATCGCTTACAGAAGAGTACAGCTGCTCGTAGTGCGTCAGGAAAGCATTGAGTTTAGATTCCAGGACTTGCTCCGATGTATAGCTGGCTCCGCTCAAGTCCAAACGCAACACCGGATACTGAATCCAGTCTTTCTCCAGCGCATCGACGGCAAGTCCCTCGAAGAGTTCCTTCTTGCCGCTGAAGTAGGCTTCCAGCGTGGATACGAACAGGCTCTTTCCGAAACGGCGGGGACGGCTGAGGAAGATATACTTGCCGCTGCCTTTAGCCATCTTGTAAACAAGCTCAGTCTTGTCCACATAGACATAGCCGTCTCTGCGGATATTTTCGAAATCCTGTATGCCGATCGGATAACGCATAGTATTCTCTTTTTCTCCGTAATATGCGAAGTTAAGACTTTTTTCTGACAGTTCCATACAAAGTCGGATTCAGAGAGTCCTTCCTTGACAATTATCTGGAAAGATGGAGTCCCGCTGCCAAGGTCGCTTTGCACACAATGAGTGGCCGTCCGCTATCGATCGCCTTCCGGATAGTCCGTGTAGAGGATTCCGTCGAGGTGGTCGCACTCGTGCTGGAAGATTACCGCTGTGAATCCTTTGACGGTTTCTGCAGTATCACGCAGGGTTCTGACCGATGTGTAGGCAATATCGATGTCTTGATAGCGTGCGACATCCCCTCGCTTTCCCGGGATGCTGAGACATCCTTCCGGCCCGACTTGTTTTTCTCCCCTGTGACAGGTGACACGGATGTTCGGATAGACCTCGAACGGCTCAGAGTCCTTATCGAATCTCTGCACTGCCACGATGCGGCGTGATATTCCGACCTGAGGGCCGGCGATTCCGACTCCGTCTTCCTCCGGAGAGGTCACCGTCGCAACCATCTTGTCGGCCAGCATCTTATATTCATCGCTCGTCAGCTCTCCGTCGCTGATTTCAGTACACTTCGTCCGTAACACCAGTGAATCCTGCCTGTCATAAACCGTCAGCACACGCATAGTCCCGCCTTCTCCGCAGATAAGTTCTCTCTCAGACTCTGACCAGATTCCGTCCCTCTGGCACGCTACAGCCGACATTATCAAAGCCGCGGCAACAATACTCATCCGTATTCTCATATCCGTCATTTTCTAATCCGTGACAAAAGTACGTTTTTTTTCGCTCACTTCGGTGAGCGTCATCAATTTCGCAGCCGACGGTTTGTTGTCCTTTCAGGAATTTATGGAACATTCCCCGTGACTTCGACTTCCTCGGTCACGGGGATATGTGTCATCAGTATTCAGCGTTTTCCGGGTCGAATTCAGTCCATCCGTCCATCCAGTTTTCAGAGGTCCCGATGGCTCCTATGAAGCTGACTTCAGTGAATGAGGAGGATGCGCCTTCGAAGGACGCCGCATTCAGGACTGCGCTTCCGGCGAACGGAGTGAAACCGTCGGAAGAGAGTATCGAATCCCAGCCGTCGAGAACCCTGTTGCCTTTCTGGGCAAGGAAGTATGTGGTGGAGAAGGACTTCTGCGTCTTGTCATAAACAGGCTTGGAATTTTCATCGTAGCCGGTCACGAGTACGTCCTCATAGCATTTGTTGGCGTCGCTGCCGGTGACATCCATACCGGCGAACCACACGTTCTCGATTTTCATCAGCCCCTGCTGTGCGGCTCCCTGCGTATCTCCTTTCTGATTGTCGAGCATCAGTCCGACAGGATAGCCCACGGCGATGGAATTGATGCAGTTCAGACGGGAATTGCGGCGAATCTGCATTGCGGCCTGAAACTTCCCGAGAGCGGAGCCATTATTCGGATAGAGTGCGCCGCCGTTTATGTAATCCGCATCGTTCACGAACGAAGCGTCAAGTTTAGGGCCGACGAATGTCACGTTCGAGAAAACAGCTGAAGTGAAGGGTGTAACCTCGGCGCCGTCGGCGCAATTGTCACTCTCGAAACCGTTGCTCTGGGAAACGTCGGCGATGCGCGAATCGCGGACGGCAAGAGCGAACTGCACGGTGCCAGAGAACCCGTTGTCCGTATCGAAATCGTCATCCCAGCCCTTCCATGCGATAAGGTATTTAGCATTGGAGCAGCCGCCGAACCATTCGATGGAGTCATCGTTGGAATAGGAAACCTGGATGTGGTCGATTTGCGTACCGCTGCCCACCGAACCGAGGGTGAGTCCGTTGATTTCCTTGTCGGTCTTGAAAGGATAGCCGGCGAACTCGATGCGGACATAGCTTAGGACGCCCGAATTGTCACTGTCTTCGTCTCCTCCGTGTTTAGAGCGCGGGCCGCCCTCTATTATCATCTCGGTCTGGTTGTTTCGGGCCTTTCCGCAGAGAATGACTCCGCCCCAGTCGCCCGGTTTTCTGGAACCCGCCTCCTGCCCGGAGGTGAATACTATGGGTTCGTTCCGGGTTCCGCGTGCGATGAGTTTCCCTCCGCGCTCCACTACGAGAGCCGCCATAGTCGCCTTGTCGCCTTTCACGACAGCACCAGGTTCGATGGTGAGTTCCGCCCCGTCGGCAATATAGACCCATCCCTTGAGATGGTACGTGCCTTTGGCGAGTGTCTGCTTCCCGGTGAATACGAATTCCTGGTTGCCGTTTCCTATATCCTTTCCTTCAGAATCTTCTTTTCCGTCGCTGAATAAAATCCGGCTGCAGGCATCCAGACCACCGTCTTTGGTCCATACGTAACCCGTGTCTTCCTTTTCCTGACCGTCTTCTTTTTTGCAGGCTGTGAATGATGCCGTGACTGCAAGGATGCCGAGGCATCCCATAATGATTTTCTTGTTCATATTTTTGAAAGTTATAAGGTGTAAATAATATGCAGACCTATGTTTCTTCCCGGATTCCAAGAGCGGGTCACCTGCTCTATGTCTCCGGCGAACTGCTTGTAATAGACGCTCTCTCCGAGTATGTTGCGGATGTAGAACTTGACTTCGGCGTGTTTCCGCAGAGACTTGGAGAAAGTCAGGTCCAGACTGTTTCGCGGCATCTCGTAACTGTCCGGGACCCTTACCGAGTTTTCCCCCGAGCCTGCGCTGCGGCCGACTCCGATGATGCGCTTCCCGATTCTGTTATAGAGCAGGGCGACATTGGTTCCGAGAAGTCTGCTGCCGTAGAAAAGTCCTGCGTTGACCAGATACGGGGACTGTCCCTGCATCGGACGGTCTTCTTCCCGTGAATCCTCTCCGAAACGCACGCGGCTCCTGATCAAGGCTCCGTTGAACGAGAGTGAGAAATTGTCCAGACCTATGAATGACAGGCTCTTGCGGATGTCCGCTTCCACTCCGTAGTTGTCTGCGGCAAGTGCATTTTCGTAGGAATAAACTAAATCGGTACCGCCGGACACGGTGTATGTCCATTCGACGGGAGAGTCGAAATGCTTGTAGAATGCGGCTATGGAAACGGTTTCCTCCCCACCCGGATAGAATTCGTAGCGGAGATCGAGATTGTCTATGCGGCAACTCTCGAGGTCGGCATTGCCCTGAACGTCGGACGCCAGGTCGAAATCGTAATAGACCGAGGACGAGACCTCCCTGAATTCGGGACGGTTTATAGTCCTTCCGTAAGACAGCCTGAGATTGTTCCTTTCATCTATCCTCCAGGTGGCCGCGATGGACGGGAAGATGTCATCGGTAACGTAGTGACGGCTGCTCTCCGATACTTCGGTGTTTCTGGTATTCGATATGAGTTCCATATCGTTGTGTTCAAATCTGAGACCCGAGAGAATGCTTACTTTTCCGAGCGGCAGGGAAAGGCTCAGATAGCCTGCGGCCAGAATGTTGCCGCCCCGGTAATTGTCTCTCATACGCTGCTGTTCTATGAGATGCAGACGGTCTTCCGAGAAGAACTTCTCATCACTCAGGAGAGTGGGGATGTCCATCTGTCTGAAACCCTCGGGAAGTGTGTTGTCATAGGCGTTCCAATTATAGATGAAACTGCGGGTGTCATAGCGTCTTGCCCTGTACTCCGCATAGGCTCCGCCCTTGACATAGCCTTCGGCCCCCCGAATCCGGAAGTTCTGCCTGTCGTTCAGGGACAGGGAGGAGATGTGCTCGTAAAGAGCCGTCCATTCGCGTGAGATGTCATTTCCCGTAGTGAGTGCATAGACTCCGCTCTCGAGAGCATCGTTTATCAGATAACGCCTGCGGTCCGGAATGATTCTGTCGGCGTATGACCAGCCCGCGCACCAGTCGAGAACGTTATCGGTGAAGTCGTGGCGGCCTGCCATCTGTCCGTTGTACGTGTTGCGGATGCGGCGATAATACTCTGCTCTGATTTCCTGGTTTGCCTGTGCGCTTACGCCCTCACGTATAGTGTAGCGACTGTTTCCTATGCGGTTGAATATGTTCTTGAACTGATATTTGCTGACTCCGCCGGAGGAGAGCCAGACGAGGTTAAGCAAGGCTCCGAGCCGTGTGTTGTCATTGTATTGGTCGTCCACGGAATGGCGCAGATAGTTCGACTTGCCGTTCTTGTAGTCATAGGCTCCGAAGAGATTGTTCTGCATATCCTTGAGCGTCCGGAACTCTTCCGAACAGTTCACGGCGGCGTCCAGGCCGAACTTGTGGCCGTTACGTTCGAAGCGGCGGGCGAGAGCGGTTCCGAACTTTCGGTCGAAAAGGGGGTTTATCCTGCGCACGGTCCAGTCGTTGTCGAGGTGATTCGACCTGAGGTCCGCCGTCTTGCCGCCGTAACCGTCCAGAGTGCTTCCCATCCCGCCCTTGAGGGATTTGAGCCTGCCGTCAGCTTTCAGGAAATCACGGAAAGAACAGTCATTGAAGTTTCCGCCGGCCGAAATGCTGAAGCTGTTCTTTTCCGGGACATCTCTGGTTCCGATGATGATGAAACCTCCCGAATAATCCGCCGGGTACTCGGAAGCGGGTACTTTCACTATGGTGAGATTGTCTATCTGGGAACTCGGAATCAGATCGAAAGAAAAAGCTCGGGAGTCCGCCTCGGAACTCGGAACCGCACCCCCGTTTATCCATACATTATTATATCTCTGCGCAAGACCGCGCACCATCACGTATTTCTCGTCTATGAGGCTCACTCCCGGAATGCGGCGTATGACTTCTCCCGCATTGCTGTCCTGTGTACGGCTGATTTCCTGTGCCGAAATGTTGCTGATTATGACCGGACTCTCGCTGGCGATACGCATAAGGGAGACTGCGGTGTTGCGCCGCTGCTCGGCAGTTACGGACGAGGCGAGGAGAGCCTGTTCGTCCGTCACCATCCCGATGACCAGACTATCCTGAGGTACCGCGACATCCGCTATCTCCAGATTGATGAAACCGAGATAGCTGACCTTGAGCGTTACGGGGGAAGACTTGATGTTTTCCAGAATAAAGGTTCCGTCCGCGGAAGAGATGGCCTTATACTCTCCATCGCCGGCCTCGATGTATGCCCCTATAAGAATATCGCCACTGACAGCGTCAGTGACGATACCCCTGATGTTCTGTGCGTCCGCTATTTTTGTCGCTGAAATCAAGAGCGACGATAAGATGATTACCTTTTTAAATATGCCCATTTCAAACCTTTTTACGGCACAAAAATATGATGCCGATGTTACAGGGCTGTTATGGGGGCATTAAGAAAATGTTAA
>JAUMVX010000015.1 GCA_030529945.1 Bacteroidia bacterium
GAAGAAAGCCTCCGAAAGCGAAGAAAGCCGCCGGTCGCGGCTGCAGTCGGAGCCGCCGCCCTGAAGCTGCCACCCTGTCCTGCGCAGCGGGAAAATTACATTTTCAGAAGGAAAATATGTATTTTTGCACTCTGACGCGCACGGCTCGCGTCGGAAGGGCTTTTTATGATTCCTCAGAAGACTGTCGACCTCATTCTGGACACCGCGAAGATAGAAGAAGTGGTGGGAGACTTCGTGACGCTCAAGCGCCGCGGGGCCGATTTCGTCGCCTGCTGCCCCTTCCATAACGAGAAGACGCCTTCATTCCACGTGAACCCGTCCCGGGGCATATACAAGTGCTTCGGCTGCGGCAAGGGAGGCTCCGCAGTGCGTTTCGTGATGGAGTACGAACACTTCTCCTACGTCGAGGCTCTCCGCTACCTCGCGGACAAATACCACATCGAAGTCCAGGAAAGGGAGGAAACCCCGGAGGAGATAGCCGCCAAGCACCGCAACGAAAGCCTGATGATAGTCTCCGACTTCGCGTGCAAATTCTTCCGCGAAGCCCTGAAGACCCCCGAAGGCCGCTCGCACGGCTATGCCTACCTGCGTTCCAGAGGGATAGACGACCAGACCATCGAACGCTTCTCGCTCGGCTGGGCCCCCTCCGGCAAAAGAAGCTTCACCGACGCAGCATTGGCCGCAGGCTACAAGGAAGAGTATCTGCTCGAAGCGGGTCTGAGCATCCGCTACGACGACGGCTCGCTCGGCGACCGTTTCCGCGAGAGGGCGATGTTCCCGATTCACAGCGTCAGCGGCCGCGTCATCGCATTCAGCGGCAGGACCTTGCGACAGGACGGGGCGATCGCGAAATATGTGAATTCGCCCGAAACTCCCATCTACACGAAAAGCCGCTCGCTCTACGGAATCGCGCTCGCGAAGAGCGAAATCGCCCGCAGGGACCGTTGTCTGCTCGCCGAGGGCAACGTGGACGTAATCTCGATGCACCGGATCGGTCTGGCGAACACAGTCGCCTCCTGTGGAACCTCGCTGACCCCCGAGCAGATCCGCGGCATACACAAGTTCACCGACAACATCACCGTGATGTACGATGGCGACAAGGCGGGCATACACGCTGCTCTGCGCGCCATTCCTATGATACTCCAGGAGGGGATGAACGTCAGACTGCTGCTCTTCCCCGAAGGCGACGACCCCGATTCCTTCGTCCGCAAGCACACGCTCGCCGAAGTGGAGGAATTCATCGGCGGAAACGAGATGGACTTCGTCCAATATATGATCCGCACGGGCGATGAACCCCGCCGCGACCCTCTCAGACGCGCAGCCCTCATCGCACAGGTCGCGGACTGCATAGCCTGCATCAGCGATGTCGTAAAGCATACCGTCTTCATCCAGGAAGCCGCGCAGCTGCTCGAAGTGGACGAGCGGACCATCCGTGTGCGCATCAGCGAAACCCTCGCCCGGCGCAGGCAGGAGGAGCTCAAGACCGAGGAGCGCCGGCGCAGACGCATCGACGCCGGACTTCCTCCCGAGCCGGACGGCGAACCCGTCCAATCCTCCCCCGCCACCACCCCTCAGACCGCCCCTTCAGAGACGGACTCTAAAGTGGAGAACAGCATCCTGGCTCCGGCGGAAGCCGACCTTCTGACTTTCATCCTCCGGCACGGCTGCGACTTGCTGGAATTCGAGAGCGACTCTGACTTCTACACCGGCAGCGAATCCGACAAGCCGACCGTCGCCGACTTCATACGCGCCGCTCTGGAAGCGGACGGCTGCAGCTTCGCGAACAGCGCCCTCCGCAAGACGTATGACGCCTATATGGAACTCTACGACAAGGGCCTGCTTCAGCAGGACATCATCCGCGCCCTGCTCAACTCCCCTGACGGGGCCGTGGCGGAAGTGACCGCGGAATTCTCGATGGAGCGTCACCTTCTCACGATAAAGAACTTCGAAAACTCCCTCACGACCACCTCCTCCTGGCTCGTCACTTATGTCCCGAAGGCCATTCTTCTCTACGGAGAGAAGCGTCTGGAGAACCGGCTGAAGGAGCTTCGCGCCGCGCTGGCCGCCGCCGGAGGCGAGGACGAAAACATCCTGAGGGACATCCGTAACATCTTCAACGCACAGAAGAAGATCAAATCACGGCTCGGCAGACAATAAACGATACGAAAAAGATATATGGAAACTAAAAGAACACTTGTGACCTGCGCGCTTCCGTACGCAAACGGTCCGGTCCACATCGGGCATCTCGCCGGCGTGTACATCCCGGCGGACATCTATGTCAGATACCTGCGCAGCAGAGGGCGTGAAGTCCTGTACGTCTGCGGCTCCGACGAGCACGGAGTGCCCATCACCATCAAGGCCCGCCAGCTCGGCTGCTCGCCTCAGGACATCGTGGACAAATACCACACGATAATCAAGGACTCTTTCGAGGGTCTCGGCATACACTTCGACATCTACGGGCGCACCACCTCCGAAGTGCACGAGAAGAACGCGTCCGAGTTTTTCCGCAAGCTCTACGACGACGGCAAGTTCATCACCCGCGAGAGCGAGCAGTACTACGACCCGGAGGCCAAAACCTTCCTCGCCGACCGCTACATAGAGGGCACCTGCCCGAAGTGCGGATTCGAGGGCGCCTACGGCGACCAATGCGAACACTGCGGCAGCACCCTGAGCCCCGAGGAACTGATAAACCCGAGGAGCAAGCTCTCAGGCGCGGAGCCTGTGAAAAAGAAGACCGTGCACTGGTATCTTCCGCTCCAGGACTACGAGGAGTGGCTCCGCAAATGGATACTCGAGGGACACAAGGAGTGGCGTCCGAACGTTTACGGCCAGGTGAAGAGCTGGCTGGACGGCGGCCTGCAGCCGCGTGCCGTGACCCGCGACCTGGACTGGGGAGTACCTGTACCTGTGGAGGGAGCCGAAGGCAAGGTCCTCTACGTATGGTTCGACGCCCCTATCGGCTACATATCGAATACCAGAGAACTGCTCCCGGACTCTTGGGAGAAGTGGTGGAAGTCCCCGGACACCAGGCTGATACACTTCATCGGCAAGGACAATATCGTCTTCCACTGCATAGTGTTCCCCGCTATGCTCAAGGCCTACGGCGACGGATACATCCTGCCTGACAATGTGCCTGCAAACGAGTTCCTGAACCTCGAAGGGGACAAGATATCCACCTCCAGAGGCTGGGCCGTATGGGCGCACGAATACCTCAAGGATTTCCCGGGACAGCAGGACGTGCTCCGTTACGTGCTGACCGCAAACGCTCCCGAGACTAAGGACAACGACTTCAGCTGGAAGGACTTCCAGCAGCGCAACAACTCCGAGCTCGTGGCGGTCTTCGGCAATTTCGTGAACCGCGCCGTCGTCCTCACCCACAAATATTTCGAGGGCCGCGTTCCGCAGTGCGGCGAACTTCTGGACATAGACCGCGAGCTGCTCGAACAGATTCCTCAGCTGCGCGCCTCTCTGGAGCGCAACATCGAGGAATTCCATTTCCGCGAGGCTCTTAAGGACGCGATGTCCATCGCCCGTGCCGGAAACAAATACATCTCCGACACCGAGCCGTGGAAAGTGGCGAAAACGGATATGGAGCGCTGCGCCACCATCCTGAACATCAGCCTTCAGATCTGCGCCGACCTGGCCATAGCGTTCGCCCCGTTCACTCCTTTCACCTGTGAGAAACTCTGCGATATGCTGCAGGCCCGTTTCGAATGGGATAAGCTTGGCTGCCCGGTCATCCTCCCGGCAGGCCATCAGCTCGCTCCCGCGCAGCTGCTCTTCTCCAAGATAGAAGATGAAGCCATAGACGTCCAGACAGCCAGACTTGAAGCCATAAAGAAGTCCCGCGAGCAGGCCGAGAAGGAGGCTGCCGCCCGCAAAGCGGCCCCGCAGAAACCGTCCTGCACATTCGAGGACTTCGGGAAACTGGACATCCGCACCGCCACCGTACTCGCGGCCGAGAGAGTTCCCAAGACAGACAAGCTGCTGAAGCTCACCATAGACACCGGCATCGACAAGCGGACCATCGTCTCCGGCATAGCCGGACAATACAGCCCTGAGGATATGGTAGGCAAGCAGATCTGCGTCCTCGCCAATCTGGAGCCGCGCACCATACGCGGCATAGAGAGCAAGGGTATGATACTTATGGCCGCCCAGGGTGACGGCAAGATGCGTTTCATCACTCCGCAGGAAGTTCTCGCCAACGGAGCACAGATAGGATAAGTCTTATGAAAAGGATATTCACCACGGCTTTAGCCCTGTTATTCTGCGCGGCCGCTCTGTCCTCCGCCCAGACCATCGTCTATTACGACGCCGCCCTCCTTCCCCTTTACGGCAAGGCGCAGGCGGACGAACTGGAGCTCTCCTCCGCCTCGGCCCTCTGCGTTACGCCCGGGACTCTGAGTCCCCTTCCGGACAGCTGCCGGAGCGGTTCTCAGACCATCCGCTACCATCGGCTTCCATCCTCTCTCAAGGGAGTGTCCCGTGACGCTCTATGGAATCTGGGCTGCAACAGCGCGGGTCTTTATCTCCGTTTTCGCACGAATTCCTCGTCCGTATATGCCGCCTGGGAGTCCGAACTCGGCTTCAATATGAACCATATGACTCTGACGGGCATCCGCGGACTGGACCTCTATGTTCTGGAGGACGGACGGTGGAACTTCCTCGGCAGCGGCCGGCCGGGCTTCGAGCGTTTTACCCGCTCCAGGATAATCGGCAATATGGAGCCGCAGATGCGCGAATATATGCTCTACCTGTCTCTCTATGACGGCATAAAGTCCCTCGCCATAGGTATAGACGATACCGCGCAGCTGCTTCTGCCCGAAGTACAGTCGCCTTCTGCGGAGTCCCCGTTGGTCTTCTACGGCACAAGCATCCTTCAGGGAGGCTGTGTGACCCGTCCCGGAATGGCTTTCACAAGCATCATCTCCCGCCGTCTGGACCGCGAGGCGATAAATCTCGGCTTCAGCGGCAACGCTCTTCTGGATATGGAGATAGCCCGTCTGATGGCCGCAGTGGAGAACCCTGCCGTCTATGTGCTTGACTATGTCCCGAATGCCACAGCCGAGATGATAAAGGCCCACGGGGAGGAGTTCTTCCGCATCATCAGGGAGGCCCGTCCGGATGTCCCGGTCATTTTCGTGGAAGACCCCATCTTCCCGCACAGCCGTCTGGACTGCAGGATGGCGGATGAAGTCAGAGAGAAGAATATTCAGCAGAAGGCTCTGTATGAGAGACTTAAAAAGTCAGGAGAGAAAAAGCTCTTTTACCTTTCCGCGGAGGGGATGATCGGAGATGACTATGAAGCCACGGTGGACGGCATCCATTTCACGGATCTGGGGATGATGCGCTACGCCGACCACATTATGCCTGTACTCCGCAAAGCTCTCAAGGCTTCCGGCCGATAGCCGCGCTACAGTTTCCGGATGATGTTCAGTCCGTCGCGCAGCGGCAGGATGACATTCTCCACCCGAGGATCCGAAGCGACCATATCATTGAATGAAGCTATGCCCCGCGTCTGTCTGTCGTGGGGCATAGGTTCCTGATAGACCTTCCCGTCCCAGAGCACATCATCGGCTACGATGACCCCGCCGCTGTCCACCATCCCGATGACCGCATCGTAATACTCGCAGTACTCGCGTTTGTCCGCGTCTATGAACACCAGGTCATATCGTCTGTCCCTCAGGGACTTCAGGCTCTCGCGGGCATCTCCTATATGGAGGCTGATGCAGTCCAGCACCCCGGCCCTTTTCCAGCCTTCCGTCATCAGGGCCTGCAGCTCGTCGTTCAGCTCCAGGGCATCTATGTGGCCCTCCCGTTCTCCGTCCTCTTTCTGCGGGAAGCCGTAGGCGAGGCAGGTGGCCGAATAGCCTGTGAACGAGCCGATTTCCAGAACGCTCCGAGCCCCGGTCATCTTTACGAGCAGGGTGAGGAACTTGCCCTGGACGCTGCCGCTCAGCATCCGGGGATAATTCGTCCTGAGGTGCGTCTGCTTCTCTATCCACTCCAGAGCCTCGCTCTGAGGGCTGCTGTGTTCGCGCAGGTATCTGTCCGGGGCGGTCTCCATATATATTATAGGTATATGAGTTTCGAGATGTTGTTTTCGGAGAAGACGCTTTCGGCGATTTCCCGCAGCCCTCCTGCAGTGACCCTTTCTATGGAGCTGCGGTTCTCCTCGTCGCTTGCGATGCGGCCGAAGCTCAGCAGGCTCTTGCCCATAGACAGGCAGAGGGTCTCTCCGCTGTCCGAACTGATGGCGAGCTGGCCGATGAGCTGCTTTTTCGCGGCGGCAAGCCTTCCCGCGCTGATCAGCTCCTGCGCAAGCCTCTGCGTCTCGCGCCGTATGGCGGCGAGGCATTTTTCCAGATTGCAGCGGTCGCAGCCCAGAGAGATGGCCATAATCCCGCTGTCGGAATACTGGGTATAGGAACATTCCACTCCATAGACCCATCCGTGGCGCTCCCGCAGGACGCGGTTCAGTATGGAATTGGACGCAGGTCCGCCCAGAAGATTGGAAAGAAGTACGGCGCTTATGCGCTCGCTTTCCCGGTAGAGGGACGGGGCCGTGCCGCCCAGGATGGCGTTCACTTCGTGGTTGCGCTTGTTTATGGTCTTGTCGAAGCGGTGGGGCTCGGGAGTGCTATGCTCTTCCGCGGGGGCGGTGCCTGCACAAGAGCGGAAATATCTGTCCGCCAGAGCTTTTATCTCGGCTTCGCAGCGCTCCTCATCCACGTCCGCGACTACCGTGAATGCGATCCGCTCCGGGGTGAAGCGGCTGCGCGTGAAGCTTTGCAGCTCTTCCGAGCTGATTCTGCGCACCGACGCTGCGGTGCCCAGAATGGAGTTTCCCAGAGGATGTCCCTCGAAGAGCAGTTCTTCGAAACGGTCGTAGATGTCGTCGGCGGGGGAGTCCTTCGCGGAGATGATTTCGTCTATGACCACGCCCTTTTCGGTCTCGATCTCCTTTTCCGGGAAGACGGGGTCAGTGGCCAGTTCCATCAGGAGCTTTTCGGCCTTGCGCAGGTCTTCCTTCAGGACTGTGGCGTGCAGCACTATCTCCTCCTTCGTGGTATAGGCGTTCAGCTCTCCGCCCAGACGGTCCAGATAGGAACTGACCGCAGAGGCGCTTCTGGTGGAAGTCCCCTTGAACAGGGTGTGTTCGGTAAAATGCGCTATGCCGCTGTGATAGCCTTTCTCGTCGCGGCTTCCGCAATGTATGCTGAGCGCACAGTAGGCTACGGCTTTTCCGCTGCGCAGGACTGCGTACCGCAGCCCGGAATCAGTCTTTCCGCTCCTCATCTATCTGATTCTGACTCTGAGTTTTTTGATTTCGGAGTTTGTGTAGCTCACAGCTGAGGACTCTCTGACGCGTTCGCGCCTGAAGCGGTACAGCTCGTGTGTGCCGGCGTCGATGAGCATCTTGTAGCAGAATTGGCCGCCGGCCGGGACGGTCGGGGCCACCGTGAAGCTCACCAGAGTGCCTTCCCCGCCCTGCTCGAACAGCTCGTCCGCTTCTTCGCAGACGGAGATTCCGCCGCGGAGCAGCTCGCTCTTCACTCCGCTGACTTCTTCGGGGGCGAAGACTATGCGCTCGACTTTTCTCTTCGCGTTCCGGGCGGCGTAGGCGGTGAGGTTGCTGTAAGCGTTTTTGTCAGAGAGCATTGCGCGGTAGGTGAAATCCTGTATGATGTCTATGGCGGCCGGCAGCAGGGTGAGTTCGCGTCCGCTCGGATTTTCAGCGGAGCAGAGCGGGAACCTCACCAGGGTCAGACTTTCCTTCGAGGGGTCGGGGTCCTGCTCGCTTCCTCCCTTGACCAGCGTCAGAGAGAGGATGCCGCTCTCGCCCTGCCCGCTTCCGCCCGTCAGGAGCAGGAAATAGTAGTCGGAGCTGCTCTTGAGCTTTCCGTATTCTTCCGTGTCGCAGAACTCGTAGGGAGAAAGCCGCCAGCGGCTCGTCACTTCGCTCACGATGGCGGAGCTCAGCCCATCCTCGCCGCGCAGCACCACTTTAGTGGTTTTCGTCGTGAAGTCGCTTATCCTGACCTTGCGGGTCTTTATCTGCGCCTGCGCCGCCGCATCAGCCGCTCCGCTCAGGCAGAAGCCTGTCAGCAGGACCGCGATGAGAGCGGCAAATCTTACGGGATTAATTTTCATATTCGCAATCTCCATATTCCTGAACTCGCAAAGTTACAAAAAATGCTTACATTTGTGGGTTAAGGATTGCTTCTTATGTCAGAATCATACATCGTATCTGCCCGGAAGTACCGTCCCGACTCCTTCGGGACTCTGATCGGACAGGATAACATAGCCCGCACCCTGAAGAATTCCATTCTGCGGGGGCAGCTCGCGCACGCGTATCTCTTCTGCGGTCCGCGCGGGGTGGGCAAGACCAGTACCGCGCGCATCTTCGCGAAGATGATAAACTGCTCGAATCCGGGACCCGATATGGAGCCTTGCGGGCACTGCGAGTCCTGCGAGTCCTTCGCAGAGGGCCGCTCCTACTGCATCCACGAGCTGGACGCAGCCTCGAATAACGGCGTGGACGCCATCAAGGCCCTGCTCGAACAGGTGCAGATACCTCCTCAGGTCGGACGATACAGCGTGTACATCATAGATGAGGTGCATATGCTTTCGCAGGCCGCGTTCAACGCCTTCCTGAAGACTCTCGAAGAGCCGCCCGCCTACGCGATCTTCATTCTGGCCACTACGGAGAAGCACAAGATTATCCCGACCATCCTCAGCCGCTGCCAGACCTATGACTTTAACCGCATCAGCGTGCCCGACATCGTGAGGAACCTGCGCGGCATAGCCGCAAAGGAGAACATCACCATCGACGACGAGAGTCTGCACATCATCGCGGCCAAGGCTGACGGAGCGATGCGCGACGCCCTCACCATCTTCGACCAGAGCGTGGCGTTCTGCGGCAGCGACATCCGCGCCGCCGACGTTATGCGGAACTTGAACGTACTCGACTACGAGTACGACTTCCGCCTCGTGGACGCTTTCCTCTCGGGTGATTACGCGTCCGCCCTGCTCGTATTCGACGAAGTGCTTTCCAAGGGCTTCAACGCCCAATATTTCGTCTCCGCGCTGAGTTCGCACCTGCGCGACCTCATCGTGAGCCGCACAGCCGGTCTGGAGTCGCTGCTCGACCTTCCCGAGTCCCTTCGCCGGCGTTACGGCGAACAGGCCGCGCGATGCCCGCTCCAGTTCCTTTACGAGGCCCTGAACCTTACCGCCCAGTGCGAGGCGGCTTACCGCGCGAGCCTGAATCAGCGTCTGCACGTGGAGTTCACGCTGATGAAGCTCTGCTTCATAAAGGGCGTGCCGGGGGCACAGACGGCATCCGCTCCGGCGGTTTCTTCCGCCGCACCTGCAGCAGCTCCGTCCGCCGCTCCCGCCTCAGCTCCGAATCCGGCACCTGCCGCAACTCCTGCCGCAGCACCCGCACCCGCTCAGACATCGGTCGCAGCACCCGCTTCTTCGCAAGCTCCCGCTTCAGATACCACAGCCGCTTCCGCTCCTCAGCTCTCCGGTACCCCTTCCCCGAGACGGCGTCCCGCCCTTGGAGGGGCCTCCCTGTCGATATCCGCCATACTGACGGAAGAGAAGCCCGCGGAAACTGCGCCTCAGGAGCCGGACACGGCCCGGCAATTGCCGACCGACGAGCAGGTCCGCACGCAGTGGGCCGCCCTCGCCGCAGCATACCGGACATCCTCTCCGCGTCTGGGCAGCGCCCTGGAGAATGCTGAACTGGAACTCTCGGACACCGACGGAGTGAAAGCGGTCTGCTTCACCGTAGCGAATGACGCCCAGAAGGGCTGGATCGAGCAGAATAAGCTCCGCGACATAGAGAGCCGCTTGCGCAAGGCTCTGTCCTGCAGCTCGGTAAACCTGACGGTCAAGTCCGTGCAGTATGCGGATAAAAAGATAATATACACTCCCGAGGAAAAAATAGGCGCGATGGCTGAGAATAATCCCGAAGTCAAGGGGCTGATACAGGATCTGTCATTGAATACCAAATAGTTAGAAAAATGATACTTCGCTGCGAAAACATAGTAAAGAAATATGGAGTCCGGACAGTGGTAAAGGGCGTGTCTATGCAGGTGGAGCAGGGCGAAATCGTCGGCTTTCTGGGTCCCAACGGAGCCGGAAAGACCACGAGCTTCTATATGATCACGGGCCAGATAGTACCCAACGGGGGAAAGATATTCCTGGACGACGAGGATATCACAGGCCTTCCTATGTACAGGCGTGCCCAGAAAGGCATCGGCTACCTCCCTCAGGAGGCTTCCGTATTCAGGAAGATGTCGGTGGAGAACAATATCCTCTCGGTTATGGAGATGTCCGGGATGAAACGTTCCGAAAGGTATGAGCGTCTTGAGAGCCTCATCGACGAGTTCAATCTCTCCAAGGTCCGCAAGAGCCTCGGCATCCAGCTTTCCGGAGGCGAGCGCCGCCGCTGCGAAATCGCGCGCGCCCTCGCCATAGACCCTAAGTTCATTCTTCTGGACGAACCCTTCGCGGGAGTCGATCCGATTGCGGTGGAGGACATCCAGTATATCATCGCGAAGCTCAAATACAAGAACATCGGCGTCATCATCACCGACCACAATGTGGGCGAGACCCTCGCCATCACCGACCGCGCCTATCTCCTCTACGAAGGCACCATACTGCAGCAGGGTACTCCGCAGGCCCTTGCCTCGGATGAGGATGTGCGTACCAAATATCTGGGAAGCGGTTTCGTCCTGAAACGCTCCGTATCCGTGGAGCGTGCGCAGCGCGAGCACGAGGAGAAGATGAAGGCCTCCGCCGCCGCGCAGTTATAGGTTTACATAGTCTTTAACGTCCTCGGCACTGACCGTGTCGCCTCCGAGGATCAGCAGACGGTCCACCACATTGTCCAGTTCGCGGACATTGCCCGGCCAGCTTTTCTCCTGGAGCATCTTCACGGCTTCGGGCGATAATGATCTCGGACGCCCGTCCTGCGTGTATTTCTTCACGAAGAAATCTATCAGCATAGGGATGTCGTCCTTCCTCTCGTCGAGACTCGGGACTTTGATCACGATGACGCTCAGACGGTGATACAGGTCCTCGCGGAAGTTTCCCTTGCGGATCTCCTCGGGAAGGTTCTTGTTAGTCGCGGCGATCACCCTCACATCCACCTCGATATCCTTGTCGCTGCCGACCCTCGAAAGCTTGCGCTCCTGCAGCACGCGCAGCACTTTCGCCTGGGCTGCGAGACTCATATCCCCGATCTCGTCGAGGAAGAGCGTGCCGCCGTCCGCCTGCTCGAACTTGCCCTTATGCTGCTTTATGGCTGAAGTGAACGAGCCTTTCTCGTGCCCGAAGAGTTCGCTTTCGATGAGCTCGGAAGGAATGGCGGCGCAGTTGACCTCCACGAACGGCATATCGCAGCGCCGGCTCTGCCGGTAGATCTGACGCGCCACGAGTTCTTTTCCGGAACCGTTCGGTCCGGTGACAAGCACTCTCGCATCGGTCGGCGCCACTTTGTCTATCATCTCGCGGATATGCATCATCGGCGCGGATTCCCCGATCATCTCGACGCTGCCGTAGATGATTTTCTTCAGGTTTCTGGCCTCCTTTACGAGCGAGGTCCTCTCGCCCGCGTTCTTCAGAGTGATGAGCAGCCTGTTCAGGTCCAGAGGCTTCTCTATGAAGTCGAAAGCCCCGTCTTTTATGCACTCCACGGCGGTGGCTATGTCCCCGTGCCCGGAAATCATCACTATGGCGGCATCGATGCCCATTTCGGTCAGTTTGGAGAGCACCTCGAGTCCGTCCATACCGGGCATCTTGATGTCGCAGAAGATGACTCCGTATTTTTCATTCCGGACCATAGCCAGGGCGGCCGCTCCGTCTTCGGCCACATCCACCTCATATCCCTCGTCTCCCAGAATTTCTTTCAGAGTGTTTCTGATGGCGCGCTCGTCATCTATAACCAGAATTTTCATAAAGTCATCTTTTTTGTCGATTGAGCAAAGTTAATCAAATAATATGCAAAATGTGTAAAATTGACTAACTTTGCTCGGTTAATACAGAAAGTCCCGCGTACATCCGCGGGATAGTCATACAGATAGATCCGATATGCGAACAGGAAACATTTTTTCTCGCGGAATCATCCGCATTTTTCTGGTCCTGACACTCGCCGCCGCTTTCTCAGCCCCGGCAGAAGCAAGAAAAAAGTCTGCCAGAGAGCCCGAGAGGGTCAAGTACGTGTTCTTTATGATAAGTGACGGTATGGGTATAAACCAGGCCTACGGCACGAATCTCTTCAACTCCGTAAACGGCATCACCGACACTCCTCTGAACTTCACCACCTTCCCGGTCAGGACCATAGTCACCACCCACTGCGCAAACACTCTGATAACCGACTCGGCAGCTGCCGGAACAGCTCTCGCCACCGGCAGCAAGACTAATTCCGGAGCCCTCGGAGTAGGCCCTGACGGACAGCCTCTGACCGACCTTACCGAGCAGGCCGGAGCGGCCGGCTACGGCACGGGAGTCATCACCAGCGTCGGCGTGAACCACGCCACTCCGGGAGCTTTCTACGCTCACGCGCAGAACAGGAACGAATATGACCTCATCGCCCGTCAGCTCATAGAGTCCAAGGTGGATTTCGCGGCGGGCGGCGGATTCAACAAGCAGAAGAAGATGCCTTTCACTGCCGCCGATTATGTAAAGGCCGCCCGCGAAGCCGGGATGGGCGTTTATGTGGGCAAGGACGAATTCTCGGACATCGACAAGAGCCGCAGAGCCCTGCTTCTCGCAAGTCTGGAGAATAACGACCTTCCTCTGGCCATCGACCGCAGGAGCGGGAACGAGGTCTCTTTAGCGGATTTCACCTCCGCGGCGATCGACTATCTCTATTCGAATTATCCCCAGGGCTTCTTTCTTATGATAGAAGGAGGTCTGGTGGATCAGGCCGCACATAATAACGACGCCGTCTCCGATTTCTATGAGATAAATGATTTCGCCTCATCGGTGGATCTGGTTCTGGAATTCTGCAAGGCTCATCCCGAGGAGGCTGTAGTCATCGTCACGGCCGACCACGATACCGGCGGACTGGCCCTCGGTGCCGGTAAATATGAGATTCATCCCGAGAGACTTGCTTATCAGAAGGAGTCGAAGAACTCCCTCACCGCCAAGTTCGACGCCCTGAAAGATTCGGGCCGCGAAGTGTCCTGGGAGGAAGTCCGCGAGCTGCTGTCCGAGAGTCTCGGACTCTGGAGCGAAGTCGAGGTGAGCGAAGAGCAGCAGGCGCGCTTCCGTCAGCTCTATGAGGACATCTTCATAAAGAAAGAAAATTCGCTCGAGAAGAACTGGTACGCCACGAATTCCCGTCTGGTGGCCGAGGCCGTCGATTATCTCGACCGCGCCGGCTGCTTCAAATACTCCTTCTCCTCCCATTCCGGAGCCCCGGTAGGGCTTTTCGTGAGCGGAGCACGGGCGGAAGAGTTCAGCACCTGCAGCGATAATACCGACATCCCCGAGGTCATCCGCAAGATAGCGAACTATTGATACTATGGGCATCCCTGATATCATCATAGCGGTGGACGGCTATTCTTCGACAGGCAAGAGTTCCTTTGCGAAGATGGTCGCCGCAGAGTTCTCCTTCCTCTATCTGGATTCGGGAGCGCTGTACCGCTGCGTGACCCTCTTCGCCCTGGAAAACGTCTTCATCGACGGCGAAGGCCGCATCGATGAAGAACTCCTGTGCGAGGCGCTCCGCAGTCTGGACTTGAGATTCCGCTGCACGGGAGGCGACTCCCGGGCTTATATCGGGGAACGCTGCGTGGAAAGCGAGATACGCTCTATGGCCGTATCTTCTATGGTCAGCCGGATTTCCGCCATACCGACCGTAAGGGAGTTCGTGGACGAAATCCTCCACAAGGCCGGCGCTGACGGCCGCGTGATAATGGACGGCAGGGATATCGGCACCACGGTCTTCCCCGATGCCCAGCTGAAAATCTTTATGACGGCGAGCATTGAGGTGCGTTCCCGGCGCAGATACGCCGAGATGACCTCGAAAGGCGCCGCGACCACGATGGAAGAAGTGGTGAAGAATCTCGCTGAGCGCGACTATATGGATGCCCACCGTGAGGTTTCCCCGCTTTCCAGAGCCTCGGACGCATTCGTTCTGGATAATTCGGATATGACTCTCCACGAGGAGCTGGTATGGCTCAAGGGCTTGATACAAGGTAAATTCGGAATACTGGAGCAGCTATGACAGTGGAGATCGACCCGCATTCCGGCTTCTGCGGAGGAGTGATAAGAGCCATAGACAGCGCGGAGCATTTCCTTGCGGACCATCCGGGCAGCAGGCTCTATTCTCTGGGGGCCATCGTCCATAACGAGGCCGAACTCGCACGCCTTTCAGAAAGGGGCCTGATACGGATCGATTCCGAAGATCTCGACGAGATGGTTTCCGCCGAGGGCGAGACCCTCCTCATAAGGGCCCACGGCGAACCCCCTCAGACTTACGCCAAGGCTGACAGGCTGCACTTCAGCGTAATAGACTGTACCTGCCCTGTGGTACTGCGTCTCCAGAGGAGCATAAGCGAAGCCTATGAGAGAATCCGCCGCGAAGACCCTTCGGGGCAGATTCTGCTTTTCGGCAAGGTGGGCCACGCCGAGGTTCTGGGACTGGTCGGTCAGGTGAACGGCGACGTGCTCGTGGTGGAGAATATGGAGATGCTGGAAAGCGTCATCGCCGACGGCTGGATCTGCCCCGGCTCCCTGCTGGAGGTCTTTTCCCAGACCACGAAGAACCCGGACGAATACGCGGCCATCTGCCGCAGACTCATCGAGTATGCCGGAGATAATGTGACGGTCCACAACACGATATGCGCCCAGGTGGCCGAACGTCACAGGAGGCTTTCCTCTTTCGCCATCTCCCACGATGTCATACTTTTCGTCGCCGGGAAAGAGAGCTCGAACGGCAATGTCCTCTGCCAGCTCTGCCAGTCCGTGAATATCCGCACCTACCACATACAGTCCGCCGCGGACGTGCGTGCAGACTGGTTCTCCGAAGAGGACAAGGTCGGCGTCTGCGGAGCCACCTCCACGCCCAAATGGCTGCTGGAGCAGGTGGCCTCCCGTGTGCTCGATCTGCACGTCTGAACGGCGGTCGATATGTTTTTTTTGCATTAGTTGGCGCATTTCAGTAAATTTGCGCGTTCTACGGTTATTTTTAGTAAAAACTATATTTATGGCAACAACAGCTGATTTTAAAAACGGCCTTTACCTGAAATTCAACGACAAGCCTTGCATGATCGTGTGGTTCCAGCACGTGAAGCCCGGCAAGGGTCCCGCTTTCGTGAAGACCAAACTCCGCAATCTCGAAAACGGCCGCATCCTCGAAAACACATTCACCGCCGGCGCCAAGATTGAGACCATCAACGTCGAAAGACGCCCTTACCAGTTCCTCTATGCCGATGAGGACGGATTCAACTTTATGCACGAGGAGACCTACGAGCAGATTCACCTCCCTAAGGACGTGGTGGATAACTCCGACCTGATGAAGGAAGGCCAGCACGTGGAGATGATGTTCCACGTCGAGGAGGAAAAATGCCTCACCTGCGAACTTCCTACATACGTGGAACTCGAAGTGACTTATGCCGAGCCGGCCGTGAAGGGGAACACCGCCTCCACCTCCGCTCTCAAGGAAGTCACCCTGGAGACAGGCGCCAAGATTATGGTCCCTCTCTTCATCCAGCAGGGCGAGAAGATTAGCGTGAACACCACCGACCGCAGCTACGGTCAGAGAGTGTAGTTGCCCCCTCGCGCAGTGTGAAAAAAGAATTGGACGGCTGAGGTCTTGCCTCAGCCGTCCAATCTGCTTCTGCGCCGCGCGCTACTGGATTCTCTCGATCTTTATCTGCTGTATGAGATAATCCTCGCCTTTGCTGCGCACGAAGATGGTGATGTTGAAATTCTCTCCTCCGGCGTTCAGGACCCCCAGCGCATATTTCATATTGGGTCTGCCGGCCTTGTGGGAAATCTCGAAGGAACGGGGTGTGTAATTCTCGAAGAATGACTTCATTATGAGCCGTGCCTGATTCTTGCTGCAATTGCTCATCGGGGAGATGACCGAGATCTCCAGATTATCGGCAAACCAGGCCGAGAGGCTCTCCGCATCACCGTGGACGATATATTTCGCGATGGGAACGAACACATCCCTGTCATCCGTCTGTGCCTGTACACCCGCACAGGAGAATAGACAGAGTGAAGCTAAAGTTATTCTCCAAAAACACCTCATAGCAGGCTCGGAACTTGCAAAAATCACGCCATCGCTGCACCCGGACTTCGGGCGAATGGGAAAAACCGGCGGCACTTTCAGCGGAGTGCAGACCGGATTTCAGATGAAATCCTTATCTTTGTGACCGTATGGCTTCACGCAGGTTCAAATGGAGAGATTATCTGAGCTGGGGACTTCTGGCCCTCAGCGTGCTCTTCCTGCTTTTCGCCGTGCTCGTCTCGGGGACTCCGGGGGATGCGGAATACGCGGCCGCACGTCTGGAACATAAGCTCCAGAAGCGGATGAAGACTCTGGACTCCTATGCCGCCCGCGCTCTCGAAGACGATGCCGACGAGTGGCTCGACCTGGCCGAACTGCCTCCGGATATGGTCGTCTACCGCTATGTGGGCGATACTCTGAAGTCCTGGAATAACAGTTTCACCGTATCCAACGATGACATAACCCTCAGGATCGTGTTCCCGAGGCTTACGAATCCTATGGTGAACCTCACCTCCCCGCTTTCTTTTGTGAGCGAAAAGACTTCGTTCGTCAATCTCGGCCAGAAATGGTATCTGCTTAAGGCCCTGTACGAGGACAATGTCGAAGTAATCGCGGGTCTGGAGGTGATGAATTCGCTGGACCGCAGGTCCGCGAACAATGTCAACCCCCGTCTGCACCTGAACGGGAAGTTCTCCCTCATAACCCTGGACACCAGCTGCGGCACGCCGGTCTCCGTGGACGGCATCCCGCAGTTCAAGCTGATGAACTATTCCCTGAAGCGTTCCACTCCGGCCGACTCGATGATGGTCTGGGTTTCGCTTCTGCTCTTCCTGCTCGCCCTGCTGGTATTCCTCTCTGCCCACAGGACTCTGAAGTGCTTCCGGGCGGTCATACTCGCCCTGGCGGCGGTGCTGCTCTGGATGTACTTCTGGGGCGAGTCTGTCCGGACCACCGCCGGAATATTCTCGCCCACGCTCTATGCTGACGGTGAGGTCTTCCACTCGCTCGGTGCGATTCTCGTGCTGAATCTGACCATACTCTCACTGGTCATCTGCGTCTATATGGTGCGCTGCGAACTGTACCGCAAACTCCTCAGCCACAGAAACCGCCGCAGAAGCTCCATAGCGGCGACCGCCGCCGGGATGACCCTTCTCGCGGCGATATTGGCTTACTGCCATCTGAGCTTCAGCAGTCTGGTGAGCAATTCGAACATCACGCTCGAGCTGTATAAGGTAGGCAGCCTGAGCCTGTTCACGCTTGTGGTTTACCTTTCGTACATCACTCTGCTGGTGAGCGTTATGCTGATTCTGCAGCTGCTGCGTCCCTGCGTCAAGCGCATCTTCGGCCGGAGCTATAACGCCTTCTCCGTCACCGGCCGCACTCTCATAGCGGTCTGCGCCGGTCTCTATTTCGTGGTCGCCTCCGCCGTCCTGGGCTTCCGCAAGGAGCAGCAGAGCGCCGAACTCTGGGCCGGAAGGCTCTCCGTGGAGCGGGACATCTCGCTGGAGCTCCGGCTCCGGCAGGTCGAGAACCAGATAGCCGGCGACGCCATAATCTCAGCCCTCTCGGCTCTTCCGAACGCCGCCTCTGTGGTGTTCAACAGGGTGGTGGACAACTATATGTACGCCATCTCGCAGGACTACGACATAT
This sequence comes from Bacteroidia bacterium, assembly GCA_030529945.1. Taxonomy (GTDB): domain Bacteria; phylum Bacteroidota; class Bacteroidia; order Bacteroidales; family UBA932; genus Cryptobacteroides. The sequence continues at coordinate 17,909 of JAUMVX010000015.1, forward strand.
CCTTGATGCTTTTCGACAGTGACACGAAAGACCCGTCGGTGCTGAATTTCTTCAACGAACGTATCCGCAAAGGGGCCCCCATTATGGACAGCTCCCATTTTATGTACACCACGACCGTCTCCGGTCAGGCGAGATACACGGGCCTGTTCACCTACATAACCCGGCAGTACGGAGTGAACTATATGCTGCTGAGCGTGGAGCCTAAATCGAACAGGGACTATCGCGGCTATTCCACGCTTCTGGGGATGAGCAGTCCGGGCAAAGTGGTGATGCCGGCCGCCTATACCTATGCCCGCTACAAGGACGGCAAACTCATCAGCTACAAGGGCAGTTTCGCCTACCCGACCCTCGTTTCCTCCTCGCTGCGCAGTCATATCGAACACTCCGCGGGCTACTTCCTCAGTGACGGTTACACCCATTTCGTGACCGGGATAGACGAAGACGAGTTCGTGCTGGTCTCCCGCCGCCGGACCCCTTTCGTAAACTTCATAGTGGCTACCGTCGTCCTGTCCCTCGCTTCCTTCGTGACCCTCTCCGCCGCGGCTCTCACCAAACGCCGCCGCCGTGAGTACGAGAACAGCTATTTCCGCTCCAGAATTTCCACGATGCTGATGCTGTCGCTCGTCCTGACGCTTGTAGTGATGGCTGTCGTGAGCGTGGTCTTCGTCTTCCAGCGCAACGACGCGAACAAGACCGAGATGATGTCCGACAAGATCACCTCCATAACGGCCCTGATGGGAGATGTATGCCGCTATGTCTCCGATTACAGGGATCTGGACCCGAAAGAACTCACCGCCGTGACGGAGAATGTCGCGCGGACCTCGAAATCCGACATCACCCTCTTTTCTCCGAGCGGCAAGGTCTTCCGCACGACAGCGACCGACATCTACGACAGGATGATCCTGAGCGACCGCATAAACCAGAAGGCCTATCACGCCATAGTCTACGACCATATGCGCTACTGCATAGGGCGGGAGAGAATCGGCGGCAAGGGGTATTACGCCCTTTATGCCCCGCTGATCAACGCGGACGGCAAGATAGTCGCCATCCTGAGCACCCCGTACATCGAGGAGAACTACGACTTCGAGATGGAGGCCGCGCTGCACTCTGTGACCATACTCTCGGTATTCCTGATTCTGCTCCTTATGACGCGCTTTATGGTGACGGCGATGCTGGACAAGATGTTCCGGCCGCTCACCGAGCTGGGCCGGAGGATGAATTCGACCGATGTGGACAGCCTCGAGTACATCAAATACGATCGCGAAGACGAGATTTCCACGCTTGTGAAAGCCTATAATATGATGGTCAGCGACCTCAAGGAGAGTACCCGTCAGCTCGCCCAGGCCGAGCGTGACAAGGCCTGGTCCTCGATGGCCCGTCAGGTGGCGCACGAGATAAAGAACCCTCTGACCCCTATGAAGTTACAGATACAGAGGATCATACGTATGAAGGACCGTCAGCTTCCGGGCTGGGAGGACAAGTTCGACCAGGCGGCCAAGATAGTGCTCGACCACATAGACATACTCACCGACACGGCTAACGAGTTCTCGACCTTCGCCAAGCTCTACAGCGAGGAGCCGTCGGAGATAAACCTCGATGCTCTGCTTCAGGAAGAGATAGCTATGTTCGACAACAAGGATAACATCAGTTTCTCGTATATGGGGCTGTCCGGAGTCACCGTCACGGGGCCTAAACCTCAGCTGACCCGCGTGTTCGTGAATCTGCTCTCGAATTCCATCCAGGCCATCGAACTCAAGCAGCAGGAAGCCGCGGAGGCGGGCCGCGAGCCGCAGCAGGGGCGCATTCTCGTATCTCTGAGGCACTCCGTGAGCGGCGAAGGCTACTACGACATCGTGTTCGAGGACAACGGCCCCGGCGTGAGCAGCGAGAACACCTCGAAGCTCTTCACTCCGAATTTCACCACCAAGAGCAGCGGTACGGGACTCGGCCTCGCCATCTCGCGCAGCATCATCGAAAAGTGCGAAGGAGAGATTTCCTACTCGAAGTCATTCGCTCTCGAAGGAGCCTGTTTCGTAATCAAGTATCCCGCGTCCCGCGTCCAATGACGGGCCGCCCGATGAGTCCCTCAGATGCTCACTTGGGGAGATTCTCGAGGACTTCGCAGTCGAGCCTTCCGTCGCTGAACAGCAGTCGAATGCGGTCTCCCGCCTTTATGCCGCTGACGCTCTTGAGCACTCTGCCGCCGCTGTCGGCGGGAAGGACATAGCCGCGCGAGAGGATGCTGCGCGGATCCGCAGCCATGATGCGGGTCTGCAGCACGTCCAGTCGGGATTCCAGCGCGGCGATCTTGTTCAGGAAAGCCCTGTGCAGACGGCTGCTGAATGAGCTTATGCGCTCGTCCTCGGCCTCATAGATATCCAGAAAATAGTCGGCGAGAGCGGTCGGAGTCTTCAGGGCTTCGTAGGCCACCATATCGGCTACGTGCCGGTCCCGGTCGTGCCCTATGGCCGTCAGGACCGGAATGCCGCAGCGGGCCATTCGTGCGCAGAGATCGTAATCATCGAAACAGTCCAGATCCAGAGCTGACCCTCCGCCCCTCAGAACGAGGATGGCGTCGAACCTCTCCCCCGAACTCTCGATTCTGTCCAGGGCGGCTATGATGGAGGCCGGGGCTCCCGCCCCCTGCATCACCGCGTCGAACAGGACGGTGCGGAGCGTGAAGCCGTAGGCGTTCTCGTGGAGATGCCTGCAGAAATCCCCGTAGCCGGCGGCCCCTTCGGCGGACACCACCGCCAGAGAGTATGGAAGGTCCGCCATATCGAGCCTGTGCTGAGCCTCCGTCAGGCCTTCCTCCTCCAGTTTCGCGATGCAGCGACGTCTGAGCAGTTCCTTCTCGCCCAGAGTGAACTGAGGATCAAGGTCATCCACCACAAGGCTGAGCCCGTAAACCTCGCTGTAATTCACCGCCGCGTGAAGCAGCAGCCCGATTCCCGCCTTGAGCGCGGAGCCTGTGGCTTCGCGGAAGAAACTCTCCAGGACGCAGTACTTCGATCTCCAGATTACGGCTCTGGCCTTGGCCACTATCCCCTTGGGGCCGGTCTGGCAGAGCTCCATATAGCAGTGCCCGCCCTTCACGGAGAGGGAAACGATCTCGGCGCGCACCCAGACGGCTTCGGTGAAGCAGTCTTCCAGCGTGCGTCGAATGTCGCTCTGCAGGGTCAGAAGGTCGAGAGGTTCCATTTCCATAAGAGGTTTTTTCTTCAGTTTCAAGTTCCGCAAATCTACCTAAAATATCGGGAAAAACGCTATCTTTGCACCCGGTTTAGAAACACTCCTATGAAGATTAATGACGCCACTTTCGCAGGCAGCAGCACCCGAGTCTCACAGAAACCCGCGCTGAGACTGCCCGAATTCGCATTCATAGGACGCTCGAACGTCGGCAAGTCCTCGCTCATAAATATGCTGTGCTGCCGCAGGGGTCTGGCGATGACCTCGTCCACCCCCGGGAAGACCAAGCTCGTGAACCATTTCCTCATCGACGGGAAGTGGTATCTGGTCGACCTCCCCGGCTACGGCTACGCACGTCTCCCGCAGAAGGCCCGCGAAGAGCTCCGCCGTGTGGTGCGGGACTACATCTTCAATTCCGAAGAACTCCAGATGCTCTTCGTTCTCGTGGACTCCCGGCACGACATAGGCAAGATAGACCTGGACTTCATCGCCGAGCTCGGCGAGAACAGGATTCCTTTCGGGATCATCTTCACCAAGTGCGACAAGTCCGGTCCGAACGTTCTGGCCGCACAGATAGAAAGGGACAAGGAGATACTGCTCAGGGACTGGGAGGAGCTTCCGCCTATGCTGCGCAGCTCGGCGCAGTCCGGAATGGGCAGGGAAGAGATACTGGATTACATAGATACCGTATTATCTAACAGAATATGAACAAACATAGAATGGAGTTGTTTGCCTGCAGAGCATCTCGCGGCTTCGCAGACAAGGTAGTGGAGGCTTTGAACAAAGTCCGTCCCGAGTGGGAGCCTGAGATACATCTCGGACTGTCTGATGTATTATCCTTCAGCGATGGCGAATTCCAGCCGGCTTTCATCGAAAGCGTCAGGGGAGCCAACGTGTTCATCCTTCAGGCCACATTCCCGCCGGCAGAGAATCTGATGGAGCTGCTGCTCACCATCGATGCCGCGAAGAGGGCCTCGGCCGACAAAGTCATAGCCGTCATCCCTTATTTCGGCTGGGCCAGACAGGACCGCAAGGACAAGCCCCGCGTTTCCATAGGGGCCAAGCTCGTGGCGAATCTGCTCGTGGCCGCCGGAGCCGACAGGGTTATGACCTGCGACCTCCACGCTGACCAGATCCAGGGCTTCTTCGACGTGCCTGTGGACCATCTGTGCGCGAGCAAAGTGTTCATCCCGTACATAAAGAGCCTGAATATCGAGAACCTCTCCATCGCCGCCCCTGATATGGGAGGAGCCAAGCGGGCCCAGACTTACGCCAAGCACCTCGCCTGTCCCGTCATCATCTGCCACAAGTCACGCGAGAAAGCTAACGTAGTGGCCTCCATCACCGCCATCGGCGAGGTGAAGGACCGCAACATCATCATCGTGGACGATATGATCGACACTGCCGGAACCCTCACCAAGGCGGCCGACGTGCTGATGCAGATGGGAGCCAGAAGCGTGAGCGCCTGCGCCACCCACGGCCTGCTCTCGGGCAAGGCCTATGACAACATAAACAACTCCCGGATCAAGTGCGTGATGATAACGGACACCATTCCGCTCACCACCGATCCGAACGTGGACACGAGCAAGATTAAAGTCATCTCTATGGCCCCGGTCTTCGCGTCCATCATAAACAAGGTGCAGAACTACGAGCCTATCAGCACCGAATTCGTGAATTAGAGCCTTATGATGCCTGTGTTCCTCGCCGCGCTGGTCCTTGTGGGCCTGGGAGTCTTCGGGATGTGCTTCAACATCATATTCCGCAAGAACGGAAAGTTCCCCGAGTACGAGGTCGGCTCGAACAGGGAGATGCGCAAGCGCGGCATCAGGTGTATGAAGGAGGAGGAAATGCAGCTCCGCCGCAGCGGGAACGGGGCTGCCGGAAAGAACAATAAACTGAACTGCAATGAGTCTTGTAGCGATTGTGGGTCGTCCGAATGTCGGTAAGTCCACACTTTTCAACCGCCTTGTGGGAATGCGCAAGGCCATCGTGGATGACACCGCGGGTGTCACCCGCGACAGGCACTACGGAAAGTGCGAATGGTGCGGCCGGGAGTTCTCGGTCGTGGATACTGGAGGTTACACCACGAATTCAGAGGACGTCTTCGAGTCCGCCATCCGCCGTCAGGTGGAAATCGCCATCGAGGAGTCCGATCTGGTCCTCTTTATGGTGGAGGCCGCGACGGGCATAACCGACTACGATGCGGAGATTGCCGACGTGCTCCGGCGCAGCCGCAAGCCGGTGGTTCTCTGCGTGAACAAGGTGGACAGCGGAGACAAGATTTTCGACAGCTACCAGTTCTATTCTCTCGGCCTCGGCGAGGTCTGGAGCATCTCGGCCGCGAACGGAGGAGGTACCGGAGACCTGCTGGACGAAATAGTCCGCGTCCTTCCCGCCGAAAACGAGGCGGAGGACTCCTACCCTGACCTTCCGCGCATCGCCATCGTGGGCAAGCCCAATGTGGGCAAGTCCTCGATGACAAATGCCCTTCTGGGCGAGGAGCGGAATATAGTCACCCCTGTGGCGGGAACCACACGCGATGCCATCGAGACCCGCTTCAACCGCTTCGGTCACGACTTTATGCTGGTGGACACCGCCGGCATCCGCCGCAAGTCGAAAGTTCACGAGGATCTGGAGTTCTACTCGGTGATGCGTTCCATCCGCGCCATAGAGCGTGCGGATGTGTGCATTCTTATGCTGGACGCCACTTCCGGTATGGAGACTCAGGATATGAACATATTCAACCTCATCCTGCGTAACCGCAAGGGCTGCGTGGTCGTGGTGAACAAATGGGACCTCTTCATCAAGGACAGCAACACGATGAAGCAGTATACCGAGGCTCTGCGGGGCCGTCTGGCCCCGTTCGACGATGTGCCGATCATCTTCACTTCAGTGACGAACAGGCAGAGGGTGCTCGATGTCCTGAGTGCCGCCTCCAAGGTCTGCGGCTCGCTCCGGCAGAAGATTTCCACTGCCCGTCTGAATGAAGTGATGCTTCCGATAATAGAGGAGACCCCTCCTCCGGCGTGGAAGGGCAAGTACGTGAAGGTGAAGTACATCACTCAGCTTCCTACGCGTTTCCCGGCTTTCGCTTTCTTCTGTAATCTCCCGCAGTACATCAAGGAACCGTACAAGCGCTTCCTCGAGAACCGCCTGCGTGAGAATTTCGACTTCGAGGGCTGCCCGGTGCAGATATATTGCAGGCAGAAATAGCATAGTACCCTACGGGCCGGAGAAGCATAATTCTCCGGCCCGTTTCCGACAAGTTTTCCCGCTTGTCCCGCATTCTGTTTTTCTGAAGCGATGATGAAAAAAGTTGGCAGGTTTTTGTGAAGGATTAATTCAAGAATCACTAACTTTGAGACGATTATGAAAGATTTTGACTACAAGAAGGCTCTGGAGACGCTGGAAGGCATCGCCAAGGCGGTCGAGGACCCCGCAGCGGGTCTGGACGACATAGACAGATATGTCCGGCAGTCTGAAGAACTGATCGAAAAGTGCAGGGCTTACCTGCGCGGCGTGAGGGAAAAGGCCGAGGAATCATTCGATTGACTATGGAAAAGAGGAAAATTTATGAAACCGACCCGTATCTGAAGCCGTACGCCGAGGCCATAGAGGCCCGCCACCTGCGGATTCAGCAGACACGCGACTTCTTCGCGCGGGAAGGGTCGCTCTCGGAGGGCATAAACAATCACCTCTACTACGGACTCCACAGGGAGTCCAATGGCGACTGGGTATTCCGCGAGTGGGCTCCGAACGCGGTGAAGATTCATCTGATAGGGGAGTTCAACAACTGGAAGCGCACGGAAGCCTACGCCCTGAAGCCTCTGGGCGGGGGGACCTGGGAGATAAGGCTCCCGGCTATGTTCCTGCATCACGGGGAACTGTACAAGCTCTTCATCGAGTGGCCGGGCTCAGGCGCGGAGAGGCTCCCGTCCTACGCGACGCGCTGCGTGCAGGACAGCGTGACCAAGCTCTTCTGCGCCCAGGTATGGAATCCGGACAGCCCCTACGAATGGAAGCACGCGAATCCGGGGCGGCACCTTCAGCCTCTCATCTACGAATGCCACATCGGGATGAGCGGCGAGAGGGAGGGAGTGTCGAGCTTCGACGACTTCCGCCGCGAGGTTCTGCCGAGAGTGGCGCGTCTGGGCTACAACACCATACAGATAATGGCCCTTCAGGAGCATCCCTACTACGGCTCTTTCGGTTATCAGGTCTCGAATTTCTTCGCGCTGAGCAGCCGCTTCGGAACTCCGGAGGAGTTCAAGGCGCTCGTGGACGAGGCGCACGCTCACCGCATCAGCGTGATTATGGACATAGTCCATTCCCACTCCGTGGACAATGAGGCCGAGGGGCTCAGCCGTTTCGACGGGCGCGACGACCTCTACTTCCATACCGGTGCTCAGGGCTATCATCCGGCCTGGGGTTCGCGCTGCTTCGACTACGGCAAGAACGAGACCCGCGCTTTCCTGCTTTCGAATCTCAAATTCTGGATGGAGGAATACCGCCTGGACGGGTTCCGTTTCGACGGAGTGACCAGTATGGTCTATTGGGACCACGGTCTGGGCAAGGACTTCGGGGACTACAGTCTCTATTTCGACTCGGGCGTGGACGAAGATGCCCTCATCTATCTCTCTCTGGCGAACCGGCTCGTGCACGAGCTGCGCCCGCAGGCGGTGACCATCGCCGAGGACGTTTCCGGATTGGCCGGCCTGGCGGCCCCTTACGAGGCGGGCGGCATAGGCTTCGACTACAGGATGGCGATGGGGGTGAGCGACCATTGGATCAAGTGGATCAAGGAACGCAGGGACGAGGATTGGTCGATGGGTGAGATGTGGTGGGAGCTTACGAACAAGCGCGCGGACGAGAAGACTATCAGCTACGCGGAGTGCCACGACCAGGCTATGGTGGGCGACAAGACCATCATCTTCCGTCTAATGGACAAGGAGATGTACTTCGGGATGAATATCGGCTCGGAGAATCTTGCCGTGGACCGCGGAGTCGCTCTCTCGAAGATGATAAAGCTCGTGACGGCCGCCACGGCGGGGAACGGCTATCTGAATTTTATGGGTAACGAGTTCGGCCATCCGGAATGGATAGATTTCCCTCGCGAGGGGAACGGCTGGTCCTACAAATACGCGCGCCGGCAGTGGTCGCTCGCGGATTCTCCGTTTCTGCGCTACGGGCGGCTGGAAAAATTCGACGCCGCGATGATTTCGCTTGTCCGCAAATTCCGGCTGCTCACTTCCCCTGCGGAGCCGCTCATCGCGGATGAGGAGAAAAAAGTATTGATATTCAAGCGTAAAACTTGTATTTTTGCATTCAATTTCCACCCGTCCGCCTCTTACACCGATTACGGCTTCGAGGCAGGCGGCGGGAAGTATCGTGTGGTGCTCGATACGGACGAGCCGGAGTACGACGGTTTCGGAAGACTCCGCACGGGCGAGGAGCACCTCTGCGTGGAAGGCAGGCTGTACCTGTACCTTCCGGCACGTTGTGCCATAGTGTTGGATTACATAACTGATTGATTATATATGGCTTTTTTGAAATTCAACAAGTCCGAGCTGGTGAATCTCTCCTATTCTCTGAAGAGGGAGATAATCAGCGCCAACAGGACCGGAGCCTATTGCAACACTTCCATAGTGTTCTGCAACACCAGGCGTTACCACGGTCTTCTGGCAGCTACTCTGGACCGCTTCGGAGGAGACAAGTTCCTGCTTCTCTCCGCGCTGGACGAGAGCCTGATCGTCGGCGGCAAGCAGTTCAATCTCGGCATTCACTGTTACGGGGATGTCTATGAGCCCCGCGGACACAAGTATGTGGTGGATTTCCAGGCGGATCCCGTACCGTGCATAACCTACAAGGTCGGAGAGATCGTCTTCCGCAAGAGTGCTCTGCTGATGCCCGACGATGTTCAGGTTCTCATCAAATATGAGCTGCTGCACTCACCGGCAAAGGCTACCGTCCAGCTGAAACCTTTCCTGGCATTCAGGAACATCCACGCTCTCACGCATCAGAATCAGGAGGCTGACACCTCCTTCTGCGAGATTCCGAACGGAGTTTCGTTCTGTATGTACAGGAACTTTCCGACCCTGAACCTTCAGCTCAGCACCGGGAAGTCCTCTTTCAGAAGTTTCCCTTACTGGTATAACGGAATCACCTATTCGGACGAGTTCCGTCGCGGTTTCGACTGCCGCGAGGACCTCTTCGTGCCCGGCATCTTCGAGTTCACGATGAAGGAGGGCGACTCCGTGGTGTTCTCCGCCTCCACCGAGCAAGTCCGTCCTTCCGGCCTTTCGCGCCGCTTCACGGACACCGTGGCCAGGTGTCCGGAAATCAAGGCCGAGAGAGACCAGCTTCTACGCTGCGCCAAGATTCTCATCTGCAATCACAACGGCCGCGAGAAGATAACGGCGGGCTTGACCTGGATGTACACCGGACTGCTCCGCGAGACTCTCCAGGCGCTTCCGGGATTGACACTTTATGCGGACGGGAACACCCGCGAATTCGAGACCATTCTGGACAACCTCATCGAGGACGAGCAGGAGCGCCTCTTCCGGCGGACTACTCAAGTCGAGGCCCCTTTGTATATGCCTATCGTGCTTCAGGAGTATATCGATGACTTCGGCGCAGACCGCGCCAGAATCTGGAAGAAATACGGGCAGACCATAAAGGGCATCATCGAAAGCTATGCTCCGGGACGCAGGAATGAAGTGGCTATGCAGCCGGGCGGCCTTCTCTGGGCCCAGATGGACGGCGTGGCCCTTTCCTGGATGAACGCCTACCTGAACGGCCGTCCGGTGACGGAGAGGGCCGGATATCAGGTGGAGACTAACGCGTTCTGGTATAACGCCCTCTGCTTCGCCATCGAGATGGAAACCGAATTCGGGCGGGCTGACGGCGAGTTCATAAGGACTTGGACTCCGGTGCGTGATGCCGTGAAGAAGGGCTTTATGGAAATGTTCTGGAACGCTCGCAACGGCTGCCTGGCCGACTATGTGGATAACGGCGGACAGAACGAAGACATCCGTCCTAACCAGCTCTATGCCCTGTGGGTGAAGCATTCACCTGTTCCCGAGGAGTATTACAGGAGCATCATCCGGGTGGTGGACAACGAGCTCGTCACCCGCCGGGGCATAAGGACCCTCTCCCCGAGGGATGTCAAGTACCGGGGAGTTTACGAGGGACCGCAGCCCGAAAGGGACCTCGCCTATCATCAGGGCTGTACGCGGCCGTTCCTGCTCGAACCTTACGTGGACATCTGCTTCAAGGTGAAGGGCCCGGCTTTCTGGAACAAGGCACAGTGGCTGACCGAAGGCTTCTACGAGGACCTCGGCGTTCACGGAGTGGGCGCATTCTCTGAACTCTACGACGGAGACCCGCCTCACGAGCCTCACGGGGCCATCTCTTCGGCCCTCAGCACGGCGGCCCTTCTGGCGGTGGATTATGCGATGAACAGATTTAAGGAAAAGGAGGAGTCAATATGAAAGTGCTGATGTTCGGCTGGGAGTTCCCGCCTCATATTGCCGGCGGACTGGGTACCGCCTGCGAGGGTATCGTGAAAGGACTTGCGTATAACGGCGTGGAGACTTTCTTCGTGATGCCGTATGCCTCGGGCGACGAGGACACGGACGCCACCACCATCATAAACGCCAGCGACGTGACTCCGGACGGCACGGCATCGTCTTTCGACGATTATATGGACAAAGTCCGATTCTGTCACGTGGACTCGAATCTCGTCCCGTATATGGACCCGGATGAGTACTACTCGGCCATCGAGAAGATGAAGAAAGATGGGACGCTTCACACGGCGGTGGGCTTCGGACAGAAATTCCGCTTCTCCGGACGTTACGGGGCGAACCTTATGGAGGAAGTCGCACGCTACGCTTTAGTGGCGGGCACCATCGCCAGAGAGCGTCAGGGGCAGTTCGACGTCATACACGCGCACGACTGGCTGACTTACCCGGCCGGCATAGCGGCCAAGGAAGTGAGCGGCAAGCCCCTTGTGGTCCACGTACACGCCACTTCCTACGACCGTGGGGACGAGCATCATATCGACACCCGGGTGCTTGACATAGAGAAGCGCGGGATGATGGCGGCGGACCGCGTGGTGACTGTGAGCGACCTTACCAGAAACATAGTCATAAACAAATACGGAATCGACCCCGCCAAGGTCATCACCGTACATAACGCCGTGGATTTCAGCGGAAGGGAAGATTTCAAGGCCGAAAGGGGAGTGAAAGACAAGGTGGTGACTTTTCTCGGCCGCATAACTTTCCAGAAAGGCCCCGAATATTTCATCGAGGCTGCCGCCAAAGTTCTGAAGCGCACCGACCACGTGCGCTTCGTGATGGCGGGAAGCGGCGATATGATGAACCGCTGTATCCGTCACGTCGCGCGTCTGGGCATTTCCGACCGCTTCCATTTCACCGGATTCCTCCGGGGCACCGATGTCCAGAAGATGTTCGCCCTGTCCGATGTCTATAGTATGCCGTCAGTATCGGAACCTTTCGGCATCTCTCCGCTGGAGGCTATGCGCGCGGGCGTGCCGTCCGTCATTTCCAAGCAGTCCGGTGCCGCGGAAGTGCTGAAATATGCTTTCAAGGTGGACTTCTGGGATGTGGACGCTCTCGCGGACGACATCTACGCCCTCCTGAATTATCCGGCCCTCTCCGATTTCGCGAACAGAAAAGGCTGCGAAGAAGTGAACAGGCTGAAATGGAATGTGGCTACGGCCAAGTTGAAGAAAGTTTATGAATCACTAATACCTACGATATGAAACAGAATATTTGTTTATACTTCCAGGTACATCAGCCTACAAGACTGAGACAGTACAGATTTTTCGATATAGGCAAGGATTCTCATTATTATGATGACTTCACCGACCGCACCATAATGCGCCGCGTGGCTCAGAAATGCTACCTGCCTATGAACAGGATTCTTCTCGACGCCATCAAGGCCCACAAGGGAAGTTTCAAGGTGACCTTCTCCATCACGGGCACCGCTCTGGACCAGTTCGCCAGATACGCTCCCGAGGTGATAGACAGTTTCAAGGCCCTCGCGGACACGGGCTGCGTGGAGTTCCTCGCCGAGACATACTACCACTCGCTCAGTTCGCTCGCTTCCGAGGCCGAGTTCAGACATCAGGTCCTCAAGCACAAGGCGGCCATCGAGGAGTACTTCGGCGTAAGCCCCAAGGCCTTCCGCAATACCGAGCTCATCTACTCCGACGCCATCGGCTATCAGGTCTATGATATGGGCTTCAAGACTATGCTCACCGAGGGAGCCAGGCACATAATGGGCTGGAGAAGTCCGGACTTCGTCTACAGCTGCGATGTTCAGCCCCGTCTGAAACTTCTGCTGCGCAACTATTCCCTCAGCGATGACATCGCGTTCCGTTTTTCGGACAGGAACTGGGGAGAGTGGCCTCTGACCTGCGACAAATTCCTGTCCTGGATGAAGGCTTCCGAGGGTGACATCCTGAATCTCTTTATGGACTACGAGACTTTCGGAGAGCACCAGAGTGAGGACAGCGGCATATTCGAGTTTATGAAGCACCTTCCCGAGACCGTCCTCGCCGACGGCGGATTCAGTTTCGTGACCCCGTCCGGAGCGGCTGCAAGGCTCCGTGCGGTAGGCCCGCTTTCCGTGCCGGAGGCCATCTCCTGGGCGGATGAGGAGAGGGATGTCTCGGCCTGGCTCGGAAACGAGCTGCAGCAGGATGCCTTCAATAAGCTCTACGCGCAGACCGAGAAGCTCTCCATCCTGAACGATGCCGCTCTCTGGGAAGAGTTCGGCCGTCTGCAGGAGAGCGACCATCTTTATTATATGTGTACCAAATTCTTCTCCGACGGAGAAGTCCATCAGCGTTTCAACCCTTACGACACCCCTTATGAGGCTTTCATAAACTATATGAACGTCCTCAGCGACTTCATCATAAGAGTGGACAACGCCCTCGCCGAGAGAAGATAACAGCCATTTATGTCAGAAACAACCTACACCCCAGACTATCTGTTCGAGGTAAGCTGGGAAGTCTGTAACAAGGTCGGCGGCATCTATACGGTGATTTCCACCAAGGCCCTGTACCTGAACTCCATCCTGGGCAGACATCATATCCTCATCGGCCCGGACGTGTGGATGGAAACCGATAATAATCCCGATTTCGAGGAAGATGCCGCGCTGTACCGGAATTGGAGGCAGCAGGCTGCCTCCGAGGGTATCCGCGTAAGGGTCGGACGCTGGAACGTGCCCGGCAGGCCGACGGCTATCCTCGTGGACTACAAACAGTTCCTGCCTAAGCAGAACGAGCTGCTCACCGAATACTGGAAACGCTTCGGCGTGGACTCCCTTACGGGAAACTGGGACTACAAGGAGGCTGCGCTCTTCGGCTATGCTGCCGGAAAGGTGATAGAGAGCTTCTACCGCACGAATCTCCTCGCCTCCGACAAGGTCGTGGCCCAGTTCCACGAGTGGCAGTCAGGAGCCGGCCTGCTCTATCTGAAATATAAGGAACTCCCTATCGCGACGGTCTTCACGACTCACGCGACGATGATGGGGCGCTGCATCTGCAGCAATAACCTTCCGCTCTATGGACATCTCACCGAGTATAACGGAGATGAGATGGCGGCCCGTTTCGGCGTGGTCGCCCGCCACTCGCTCGAGAAGATATCGGCACAGAACGCCGATGTCCTCACCACCGTCAGCTCGGTCACTGCACAGGAATGCCATCAGTTCTATGGCCGCTATGTGGACATAGTTACTCCGAACGGCTTCGAAGACAGTTTCACTCCGTCCGGCGATGAGGAATATGCCTCGAAGCGCAAGGCTGCGCGCCGCCGCCTGCTGGATGTCGCAACGGCTATGACCGGGACTCCTATGGCCGACGACACCGTAGCTGTGGGCATCGGCGGCCGCTATGAGTACCATAACAAGGGCATCGACGTTTTCATCGACGCTCTCGCATCCCTGAAGAACAGCGGCTACAGCGGCACTCCTCTGGTCGCGTTCATAATGATCCCTTCGGGGCACAACGGTCCCGACAAGGATCTGCTCCGTAAGCTTTCCGGCGCAGGTGCCGGGCAGTACACAACCCAGATCTCGCACGCCCTGATGAATCCCGAGTGGGATACCGTGAGCCGCCGCCTCGCCGAAGTCGGTCTGCGGAATCTTCCGGAAGACAAGGTCAAGGTGCTCTTCATCCCGTCCTATCTTAACGGCAATGACGGCATCTTCAATATGTCGTACTACGACCTGATGGTGGGACTCGACGCCACGGTGTTCCCTTCCTACTACGAGCCTTGGGGCTATACTCCGCTCGAGAGTCTCGCGTTCGGCATACCGACTCTCACCACCGGTCTGGCCGGCTTCGGCGTATGGGTGAAGGAAAAATACCCGTCCGCTCATCCCGGCATCACCATAGTGGAACGTAACGATGATAATTATTCCGAAGTGGTATCGGCCGTCCAGGCGCGTCTTAGCGAGATAGCCTCCCTCGATGGCGAGGGGCGGGAAGCATATCACAAGTCTGCCCGTGACGTGGCCGACATTGCCCTGTGGGAGAATCAGATAAAGTATTACAATGAGGCTTACAGCCTCGCAATCGAGAAAGTACTATCCCATCCGGAACAGTATCCGGTGGATAAAGAAGATATAAAAATGGAATTTAACAAAATGACTATCGACTCTCCGACCTGGAAGAGTGTAATGGTGACGCGTCACCTCCCCGAAGCTCTTTCCGGACTGGAAACTCTCTGCAAAAATCTCTGGTGGTGCTGGAATGACAGCGCCAAGGCCCTCTTCAAAAGCATCGATCCTGACCTGTGGAGCGTATCCGGGCACAACCCTATGTACATCCTGGACCAGGTGAGCATAAAGAAGTTCCAGGCCCTGGCCAAGAATCAGACTTTTCTGGGGAGGCTCAAGTCGGTGATGGACGAGTTCGATGCATATATGGCGGAGAAAAGCAAGCGCACAGACCCTTCCATAGCCTATTTCTGTATGGAATACGGTCTGGACACCTCGCTGAAAATCTACTCCGGCGGCTTGGGCATCCTTGCGGGCGACTACCTGAAGGAGACGAGCGATATGAATGTGAATCTCACGGCTGTGGGCTTCCTGTACAGATACGGCTATTTCACCCAGAAGCTCACCTCTTACGGCGACCAGGTCGCCGAATATGAGCCTCAGGATTTCCTCAAGATTCCTGTCCAGCCCGTAAAGGATGCCGAGGGCAACTGGGAGACCGTCGCTGTGGCCTTCCCTGGCCGCACCGTGACAGCGAGAATCTGGAAGGTCGCTGTCGGCAGGACTGACCTGTATCTGCTCGATACCGACTTCGAGGCAAATCTTCCGGAGGACCGTCAGATCACCCATCAGCTCTACGGCGGAGACTGGGAGAACCGTCTCAAGCAGGAGATTCTCCTCGGCATCGGCGGCATACGTGCTATCCGCAAGCTGGGAATCAAAGCCGGGATATATCACTGCAACGAAGGCCACGCCGCATTCACCGGTCTGGAGAGACTCCGCGAATACGTACAGAACGAGAATCTCGGCTATCTCGAGGCTCTGGAGGTGGTGAGGGCTTCATCCCTTTTCACCACCCACACTCCTGTACCGGCCGGACACGACGCGTTCGAAGAGGGACTGCTCCGCAAATATCTCGGGCATTTCCCGGACTTGCTGAAAATCGACTGGACCACTATGATGGGACTCGGAAAGCTCCACGCGGAAGATTTCAACGAGAAATTCTCGATGAGCATACTCGCGGCGAACGTTTCGCAGAACATAAACGGCGTCTCTATGCTTCACGGCAAGGTGAGCCGCGACATCTTCGCGAATATGTATCCTGGCTATCTGCCGGAGGAACTCGGCAACATCACTTACGTCACTAACGGAGTCCACTATCCGACCTGGACGGCGAAAGAGTGGAAGGCCCTGCACGCCACGGTTTTCGGTGACGAGTTCGCCACGCATCATTATGACAGGAAGTGCTTCGAGGGAGTGTACAAGCTCAGCGACTCCCAGATCTGGGATGTCCGCCGTCTTCTCAAGAAGGACCTCATACAGAACATCCGTCAGCGCATATCCGACCCTCAGAAGACGAACCATTATTCTCCTCGCCAGATAGTCACCATCTCCGAGACTCTCCGCGACGACATACTCACCATCGGTTTCGCCCGCCGTTTCGCGACCTATAAGAGAGCTACTCTTCTCTTCTCCGATCTCGACCGTCTCGACACCATCGTGAACAACCCTAAACGTCCGGTGCAGTTCGTCTTCGCCGGCAAGGCCCACCCTGCCGACAAGGCGGGACAGGACCTCATCAAGCAGATCGTGGAGATTTCGAAACAGGACCGCTTCATCGGCAAGATAGTCTTCGTGCCGGGCTACGACATCACCCTCGCCAAACGTATGGTACAGGGCGTGGACGTGTGGATGAACAACCCTACACGTCCTCAGGAGGCTTCCGGAACCTCGGGAGAGAAGGCTTCGATGAACGGCGTGATGCATTTCTCCGTACTCGACGGCTGGTGGGTCGAGGGCTATAAGGAGGATGCCGGCTGGGCTCTGCCTCAGGAGAGGACTTATGATGACCAGAATTACCAGAACGAGCTGGATTCCGCCACTATCTACAATATCATAGAAAACGAGATAGCTCCGGCATATTATGATACGGATGAGAGCGGACTGTCCTCGCGCTGGATCAGCTACATTAAGAACACCGTCGCGCAGGTAGCCTGCAACTTCACCACGAACCGTATGCTCACGGACTATCTGAACCAGTATTATCTGCCTCAGAACGAGCGCAGCGGCAGGCTCGTGGCGGAAGACTACAAGCTGGCCCGTGAGATTGCCGACTGGAAGAAGCACGTGCGCCGCCAGTGGCAGAATCTTGAGGTGGTTTCCTACACCAGGCCGGATGCGTCCCTGGAGCTTTCTGAAAAGAACGAGCTCAAGGCCGATCTGGTACTGAATCTCGGCGATATGAAGCCTGAGGAGATAGGTGTGGAGATGCTCTTCGTCACCTCCGACGCCAAGGGAAGGCAGCATATCAGTGAGCGCATTGAGCTGGGACTTGTGGAGTCAGGCGAAGGCACAGCGCATTTCCACGCGTCCATCCTGCCGGAAAGGCCGGGTATGTATCAGGTAGCTACGAGAATATATCCTAAGAACAGCCTTCTTCCGCACCGGCAGGATTTCCCTCTTGTGAAATGGCTGTAGTCGCTACCGGCTTTTTCGACGGGGTCCATCTGGGCCATCGGCGTGTCATCGATACACTCGTCTCTTTTGCCCGCAGCCGGGGGGAGGCGAGTGTCGTCGTGACATTCTGGCCCCATCCGCGCACGGTCCTTCAGAACGGAGCGCGCGAGCTCAGGCTCCTCACTTCCCTTCAGGAGAAGAAGGACCTCCTCCTTTCCCTCGGGGTGGACAGGATAGAGGTGCTGGATTTCTCCAGGGAGTTCAGCCGTCTGACCGCTGAAGAGTATCTGAGGAGTGTGGTGAAGGAAAGGCTCGGCGGCACGGCTGTGGTCGCGGGCTATGATAACCGCCTCGGAGCGGACCAGTGCGGCCCTGACGGCATCGCCTCACTTGCCGCGAGTCTCGGCCTGGAATGCCTGACAGTGGAACGCTTCGGCGCGGAAGACGCGAAGATATCCTCCACAAGCATCAGGACGGCACTTGCCGAAGGCCGCGTGGATGATGCTGCGAGGATGCTGGGACGCCCCTACTCGCTGCACGGAGTGGTCGTGGCGGGCAACCGTCTCGGGCGCACCATAGGATTCCCTACTGCCAATATGCAGCTCTACGAGCCGCTCAAGCTCCTTCCGGGCAACGGCGTGTACTGCGTCGGAGTCGAGACGCTCGGCGGTCATTTCCGGGGGATGTGCAACATAGGCCTGCGGCCGACGGTATCTTCCGCCTCGGTCCGCACGATAGAGACCCATATCTTCGATTTCGACGAGCAGATCTACGGTCTGGACATACGCATTTCATTCTTACGCAAGATCCGCGACGAGCGCCGCTTCGGCTCTCTGGAAGAACTTAAAGCCCGTCTTGAGAAAGACAGGCTTGATTGTCAGCAGCTGCAGCAGGAGCTGCCGTAGGGGGGGGTAGGCCATCCGCTATCGGAGCAGCTTGTCCAGATGCTTTCTCAGGGCTTTCTCGCCGTCGAGCTTTTCTGTCATAATCTCCCCGTCCACTATCATATAGCTGGCCGGCAGACGGGTCACATTGTAGAGCGACGTGGCTACGCCGGAGTTGTCGAAGAGGTTCACCCACTCGAGCTTCTGATTCTTCACCACGCTGGCCCAGAGCGGCTTGTCCGAGCCGACCGCGACTGCGACCACCTGGAGTCCGCGGGCGCGATAGTCTTCGTAGAGCGGCCGAAGCACGTCAGTGTTGAAGAGCTTCTGTGAGGCATCCGAAGGATTCCAGAAATACAGGATGATGACCTTCGAGTCCACATCGCTGAGAGTGACCTTCTCTCCCTTCGTGTCCGGCAGGATGAAATCCGGGAATCCGAGCTCCTTCGCGGTGCTCACGCGCGCATTCAGGCTCAGTATCTCCTCGCGCCTTGCAGTCTCCCGCTCCAGAGCCTTGACGTACTTCGAGTCCGGATAGAGCTTCGCAAGTGAATCCGTCACGTTCCTGAAATGCAGCGCGTCCGTAGTCTGGCTGAAGATAGGGAACTCGGAGTTGAGATTCTGATAGAGAACGGGTATGCAGGTAAGCGACCCCGTATTCTCCATAATGTATTTCACGCATTTGCGGTAATAGGCGACATAGAGCTTCGAGAGTTCCTCACTCGTGGACGCCGCGGACATCTTCGCGGAGAAATCACGGAAATCATTCTCTATCCCGATCAGCGCGGCGCTCTCCTCGGAGCCTTCCACGCTGCAGTGCCCGAGAGTGTCGGTGCTGACCCTCACCGCATCGCCGCAGCTCAGAAGGAGCGATGCGATCTTCGTGTCCTTATAGAAAAGATACACGAACTCCGGCTGCTCCGGCTCGACCTCCACCCTGCCGCTGAAGTGTCCCGAAGGATCGGTGCGCAGAGTGTCAAGAGTCGTGTAAGTGTTCAGATTCAGCAGCTTGACCACGACATCCTTGTCGGGAGCTCCGGCAAGCGTACCTTCTATCTTAGCCTCGTTGCGGCCGCAGGAGGCTGCGGCCAATACGGCCAATCCCACCAGGGCCACAGTTCTAAAGATTCTCATATTCTCTTAAAATGGATTCTGCGATAGTTTTCTTTTCTTCATCCGTGACGACGGGCCTGGTCTTGCGGAAATCCAGATCCCCTTCACTCTGAAGCGGCACGAGGTGGATATGAGTGTGCGGGACCTCCATCCCGAGCACTGCGACACCGACCCTTTTGCAAGGCACCGCGGCCTTCAGGGCGATGGCGACCTTGCGTGCGAACGCCCACAGGCCTTCGTAGGTCTTCTCGTCGAGATGGAAGATGTAGTCGTCCTCCACGTGCTTCGGAATCACGAGAGTGTGACCCTTGGCGAGGGGGCTGGCATCCAGGAAAGCATAGTAATGCTCATCCTCCGCAACCTTGTACGAAGGGATTTCGCCGTTGGCGATCCGGGTGAAAATAGTGGCCATATATCTCTTCTAAAGGGAAATCTCCAGAATCTTGAACTTCATAATGCCCGAAGGGACCTTCGCTTCCACGGTCTCTCCGGCCTTGTGGCCGAGGAGAGCCTTTGCGATAGGAGTGGTGGAGGCGAGCTTTCCCTTGCTGAAATCAGCTTCGGTCTCACCCACGATGGTGAACTCCATAACGCGCTTGAGCGAGAGATTCTCCACCTTTACGCGGTTCATGATCTGGACCTTTTCGGTGCCTATCAGCGACTCGTCGATCACCTTGGCGTTAGCCACGAGATTCTTGAGCTTGGCGATTCTGACCTCGAGAAGGCCCTGTGCCTCTCTGGCCGCGTCATATTCAGCATTCTCCGAGAGGTCGCCCTTTTCCCGGGCTTCCGCAATCGCCGCCGAGATGACGGGGCGCTGCGCGAGCGCCTCGGAGAGTTCCTTCTTCAGCTTTTCGAGACCTTCAGCGGTCATATAATGTACTTCTGCCATAACAAGTGCAATAAAAATAACTGGCAATCTCCTCTCACGGGGGAGCCTTACCAATTAACCTTTAAACTAATAACTAAAAAAACGTGAGTCCTGTCTGCAAGTGACAGAACCCTTCGTCACCGCAAAGATACGAATATTTTTTCAGAGAGAGAAAATATCCTTCGGGGGGATGATGAAAAATTACTAATTTTGCGCTCTGAAAAAAGCAGAGGCAGGATGGACACACCTACACAGTTCCTCGTCGAGGCGTGGAGCGGGCAGCGCACCCCGTTCTACTGCTATGACGTGGGGCTGCTCCGCAGGACTCTCGCGCGAGCTCTCCGCTGCGCCTCGGTACGCGACAGGTTCAAGCTCCACTATGCCATAAAGGCAAACTTCAACCCCCGCATACTCAGCATCATAGCCTCCTCCGGGATGGGCGCGGACTGCGTCAGCGGAGGCGAGATCGCAGCGGCCCTGCGAGCCGGATTCCCCCCGGAGGACATCTTCTTCGCGGGAGTGGGCAAGCGCGACGACGAGATAGAATTCGCCCTGCGAAGCGGCATAGGCCGCTTCAATGTCGAATCCTTCGAGGAGCTGGAAGTCATAGAGGAGATAGCGTCCGGGATGGGCCTCATCGCGCCCGTGAGTTTCCGTGTGAACCCTGACGTGGGAGCACATACCCTCGCCGGAATCACCACCGGACTCGCAGAGAACAAATTCGGCATAGAGTGGGAGAGGATCCCCGAAGCCATACGGGCGGCCCTGAATCTGGGCCATATACAGTTCCTCGGGCTGCATTTTCACATCGGCTCTCAGATTCTGGATATGACCGATTTCGGGACTCTGTGCACTCGCTACGATCAGATAGCCGGGACTCTGGAGAGTGAGGGCCTTCCGCTGGGGGACATAAATGTCGGGGGAGGTCTGGGTATAGATTACGCCCACCCCTGCGAGCATCCTATGGCAGATTTCGAAAGCTATTTCGGGACCTACGCCGCATCTCTGCGGTGCCGTCCTGGGCAGATGGTGCACTTCGAGCTCGGCCGCAGCATCGTGGGGCCGTGCGGCACTCTCATCTCCCGCGTCCTCTATGTCAAGCGGGGTCACAGCAGGGATTTCGCCATCATCGACGGCAGTATGACCGAGCTCATCCGTCCGGCCCTCTATCACGCGAAGCAGCAGATAGAGAACCTCTCCTCGGATGAAGCTCCACTGACCTACGATGTGGTGGGTCCGGTATGTGAAAGTTCAGACGTGTTCGGCAAGGATGTGCGTCTGCGCCGATGCCACAGAGGGGATTTCATAGCGGTGAGAAGCTCCGGGGCCTATGGAGAGTCGATGGCTTCCGGCTATAACTGCCACCCTCTTCCGCCTTCGGTATTTATAAATGAATGAATTATGACAGCAGCTATAGTCGGTGCAAGCGGCGCAGTCGGACAGGAGTTCCTGCGCGTGCTGGAGGAAAGGGATTTTCCTGCAGATGAAATCAGACTTTTCGGATCCGCACGCAGTGCGGGTCGCTCCTATACGTTCCGGGGGAAGTCCCTCACGGTAAAGGAACTCCGGCATAACGACGACTTCCGGGGCGTGGACTTCGCATTCACTTCCGCCGGAGCGGGAGTCTCCCGGGAGTTCGCCGGGACGATAACCCGCTACGGAGCCATAATGATAGACAATTCCAGTGCCTTCCGTATGGACGAGGACGTGCCTCTGGTCGTGCCCGAGGCTAATCCCGAGGATGCGCTGAACCGCCCGCGTGGCATCATCGCGAACCCTAACTGCACGACCATACAGATGGTGGTCGCCCTTATGGCGATAGAGAGGCTTTCGCATATCCGTCGCGTCCGCGTCTCCACCTATCAGGCTGCGAGCGGGGCCGGAGCGCAGGCTATGGCCGAGCTGGAACAGCAGTACCGGCAGCTGCTTGCGGGCGAAGAGGTGAAGGTGGAGAAATTCCCTTATCAGCTGGCATATAACCTTATCCCCCAGATAGACGTGTTCACCGATAACGGCTACACGAAGGAGGAGATGAAGATGTATAACGAGACCCGCAAGATAATGCACAGCGACATCCGCGTCAGCGCCACCTGCGTGAGGGTTCCGGCACTGCGCAGCCATTCGGAGAGCATCTGGCTGGAGACTGAGCGGCCCGTGAGCGTCGAGCAGGCCCGTGAGGCTTTCGCGGCGGCTCCCGGACTCGTTCTGATGGACGAACCCGCCCTCAAGCAGTACCCGATGCCTCTGTATCTTGCCGGCAAGGACCCGGTCTATGTAGGCCGCATCCGCAAGGACCTGACCGACGATTGCGGCCTTGCGTTCTGGATTGTAGGCGACCAGATCCGCAAGGGCGCCGCCCTCAACGCGGTCCAGATAGCCGAGTATCTAATCTCCCGCTGAGCCCGGGAGTCCGGGAGGCGTATATGAATGACGTTTGCCGTTTGGGAACAATGTGTAAAAACCTTATATTTGCATATCCACGATTGAGGTTATAACGGATGAACAATTACTCAAATACCATTTCCGAACTGCTGAAGCCCGACATAACCGAAAAGGCGGTTGTTCTTGACTTGTTCGCCGGCTGCGGAGGATTGTCGCTGGGCTTTGAGGCGGCAGGATATAAGACATATGGTTATGAGATGGTGCCTGAAGCCGCAGCTACCTATAACCGGAATATGGAAGGCCACTGTTTTGCTCATAAGCTGACCGTCGGGTTCGATTATTCGGAAATAGAGAGTCCGGACATCATTATAGGAGGTCCCCCTTGCCAACCGTTCAGCCGCTTCGGCAATCAGGAAGGTTTCAAAGACGCTCGCGACGGCTTCCCGATTTTCATAGATGCTGTCAAGCGTTTTCATCCCATTATTTTTCTTTTCGAGAATGTGGCCAACATAATCGGGAGGCATAGATGGTACTTTGACCTTATTGTCAACGAGCTGAAGAAAGAGAGCTACCACATCAGCTATCGTCTTCTGAATGCTAAGGATTATGGTGTGCCGCAGAACAGGGAAAGACTGGTCTGTGTCGGACATCGGGGCGGTTTCAGCTTTCCTGAGGCGGAAAAAAAGCAGATAACGGTCGAAGAAGCTATCGGCGACACTATGCTTGATGAAAGGCCGACGGACAAAATCTTGACACCAAGGATGGATGAGTATATCGCAGCATATGAACAGAAATCCCACTGCATCACACCAAGAGACCTGCATCCCGGCCAGCCGGCGCGCACCATCACTTGTCGGAATCTTGCGGGTGCCACAAGTGATATGCAGCGAGTGAAACTGCCCGATGGCCGACGGCGGCGCATCACGGTAAGAGAGGCTGCTCGGCTGCAAAGTTTTCCCGACTGGTTTGAATTTGAGGGGAATGAAACAAGACAGTATTATCAGATCGGGAATGCGGTTCCACCTCTTCTTGCATACAAGTTGGCACTTGCCGTCAAGGAAGCGTATAAGGCCGCTTGTGAAGGAACGGCCGTATATTACCCGGAGACACTTTTTGATATATAATCTGAACTTATGGAGATTCATTTGACAGGAAATAAGAATGACACCGTACAGAGGCTCATTTTCGATATGATAGACGTGCTGGAGGCTGTCGGCATCCCCCTTGAAGGCCTGAAAGCCCCCAAGAAGCATCGTTCACTTGAAAAAATGGCTATGGCCTGTCTGGCAGTCGGGCAAATTAAGAATTCGTTTGAAGAAGCTAAATCTTCGGAGGATGGAATCTTTCTCCGTACACGGGACATCATTGACTTCGAGAACGCCAATTACGGTGAACGCATCTCCTCCGGGTCATATGACGACATCCGCAGGAAAGACCTGCTGATGCCGGTCGAGCAAATGATAGTTCTCCGCTCCGCTTCCATCGAAAGTCAAGCGACAAACAATCCTTCAAGAGGATACGCACTCAGCCCCTCTTTTGCCGGCCTTTTGAAGGATTTCGGCTCGAACAGATGGGATAAGTGATGATGAAAAAATAAGTTGGTAAGTTTTTGTGAAGGATTTTTGTGGATAAATTTGTTTGTGAAGAAGGAGTGTACCGGGGTACACGACTGATGAACAAATGAATTTAGACCAAAAAGACGAGCAAAAGCACCAAGTTATTTTTTAGGAATCACTAAACACCTTGAGACTTTCAAGAAGGAGACAAAAGCCCTCAAGGAGGAGTTCGCAAGAAAGAGGGAGATAGAGAAGATTCCCGTCACCCTGCCTGACGGCGTAGAGCTTCAACTTTCGTCCGGGGAACACAATGTTCTACAAAAGGCCATCATTGAGAGTTTCTTGCCCTTATTTGGAATGGGCGCCGAAGTCCTTTACATCGGAGACACCTGCGACAAATATCTATTTCTGAAGCAAGACAGACTCTCGGATCTCGGCTGTTTTATGATCGAACACGAGGAACTCCCCGATGTCATCGCCTATAGCCGTGATAAAAACATACTCTTCCTGATAGAAGCCTATCATTCTACAGGCCAATGGAGCGAGATTCGTGTCAAGAAGATTCGTGAGAAACTTGTCTGTTGTAATGCCATTGTCGTGTATATCACTGCTTTCGAAACGATGGATTCATTCAGGAAGAAAGCGGCTGAAATTGCTTGGGAGACAGAGGTATGGGTCGCTGACTTCCCGGAGCATCTCATCCATTTCAACGGCTATAAATTTCTGGAAATCCACAAGTGACGGTCCCCGCGCGGCCTTGCGGCCAATCTTAAAGCGGCTCCGGAAAAGACCGGGGCCGCTTTTTCATTAAAGCATCTTCTTTCCCACCGTGGCGACGAACTGTTTCAGGTAGAAAGGTTCGAAATAGGCCACATCCCTCCAGTTCTTCTTCTCCCACTCGGCCATCGCCGGGCGGAGCATAGAGGAAGCCTTGGGGCAGCATTGGACGAAGTCCGGACGGGAAGAATGTCCTCCGAGCGTGTCCCTGCACTTCAGCGCTCCGTCGCCGAGCAGCAGCACGCTGCCGCCGGCATCGAGGTACTCAGCGAAACTGTCGGGCCCTATAACCTGGGGCTGCGTCGGAGTAAGCTGCTCGCCCTCAGGCGAAAAGACGGCGGTATAGACTTCCATCCGCCTCGCGTCTATCATCGGGATGATGTAGCGGCAGTCCGGCTGCACGAGTCCCTCATCGACCGCCTGCGCTGCGAGAATGTCGAGCGTTCCCACCGCCAGCAGCGGAATTCCGGCTCCGAAGCACAGGCCTTTCGCGGTGGAGACTCCCACCCGCAGTCCGGTATAGGACCCCGGACCCATACTGACGCAGACCGCGTCGCAGTCCTTCACGCTCCACCCCTGCGCATCGAGCAGCTCCTTGATGAACGGAGCGGTGAGAGCGGCCTGGCTGCGCGGCTGCTCGCTCTCGCGGTATGAAACTATGCGCCCGTCTTCCGCAAGTGCGGCAGAGCAGAGGGCGGTGGCTGTCTCTATGAGTATCAGTCTTGGCATAACTTGTTGAATTCTTTTCTGAACCCCGGCATCATCCTACACTGCCGCCGCCCCGTCCGCGAAGAGCTTCTTCAGATACGGGAACACGGCATCGGCGAAATCCTTAAGCCCCGAATACATAAAGGACGAGTCCAGAGTCTGCTCATCGACCAGCCCGAGGGAGCCGTTCAGCGTGTCGAACAGCATAAGAGCGAGTCCCAGCAGGAGGGCGGTCTTCAGCAGGGCGAACACCAGGCCCAGCAGGCGGTTC
This sequence comes from Bacteroidia bacterium, assembly GCA_030529945.1. Taxonomy (GTDB): domain Bacteria; phylum Bacteroidota; class Bacteroidia; order Bacteroidales; family UBA932; genus Cryptobacteroides. Next base: position 43,862 of record JAUMVX010000015.1, read on the forward strand.
AGCCAGCCCAGCATCACGATTTTGATGACTCCTGTCAGCATCTTGCCCACCAGGAAGAGCAGCACGGCCGCGATGATGATTATAAGGGTGAAGCAGATGATTTTCAGTATTCTCCCGTCCACGTGCAGATAGGGAGCCGCCCACTCGCCCAGAGTCCCGCCGAAACGGTAGGCCAGCCAGGCCCCGATGATGATGGAGAGCAGGGCTGTCAGCTGCTCGACAAATCCCTTGCTGAGGCCCCTGAAGACCGCCGGGATGAAGCAGATGAGAAGAATGATGTCCGGGATGCTCATAATCGTTGACAAAAAGGTGAATAATCGCTATCTTTGCGGCTTAAATATAGTGCAAAAGTATTAAAAATAATATGAGTTTCAAAGAGTACAAGGGACTGGATCTGGTCGCGACGGGCACACAGATGCTCTCCGAGTGGAAAAAGCAGCACGCGTTCGAGAAATCGCTGGAGTTGAGGGAAGGCGCACCGGAATTCATCTTCTTCGAGGGACCTCCTTCCGCGAACGGTATGCCGGGCATCCATCACGTTATGGCCCGTTCCATAAAGGACTCCATCTGCCGCTACAAGACGCAGACCGGCTACAAGGTAAGCCGCCGCGCCGGCTGGGACACCCACGGCCTGCCTGTGGAGATCGGCGTGGAGAAGAAACTCGGAATCCATAAGGAAGACATCGGCAGCAGGATAAGCGTGGAGGAGTATAACCGCACCTGCCGCACCGAAGTTATGAAATATACCCGCGAGTGGGAGAATATGACGGACAGGATAGGCTACTGGGTGGATATGAAAGACCCTTACATCACCTATGACAACCGCTACATCGAGACCCTCTGGTACCTGCTTCGCAAGATATACGACAAGGGACTGCTCTACAAGGGCTATTCCATCCAGCCGTATTCCCCTTCCGACGGCACGGGCCTGAGCTCCCACGAGCTGAACCAGCCGGGCTGCTACAAGGACGTGACCGACACTACGGCTACCTGCCAGTTCGAGGTGGAAGGCGAGCGGGACCTCTACTTCCTCGCCTGGACGACCACCCCCTGGACTCTCCCGTCGAACACCGCGCTCTGCGTTGGCCCGGACATCGACTACGTGAAAGTCCGCGCGGCTAACCCTTACTCCGGACAGCAGGCGACATACATCGTGGCCAAAGACCTGGTGGAGAGCGTCTTCGGAACCAAGATCCCTTACGAAATCCTGCCCGGCACGATGAAGGGCGCGCAGCTCGCGGGGATGCGTTACCGCCAGCTCATCCCTTGGTTCAAACCGCTCGAAGGCGACGCGTTCAGAGTGATCCTCGGCGACTACGTCTCCACGGAGGAAGGCACCGGCATCGTGCACATCGCTCCGACCTTCGGCGCGGACGACAAGAGAGTGGCGGAAGCCGCCGGCATTCCGCCAATGATGGTCCTCGACCGTGACCTCAAGCGTCAGGCCCAGGTGGACCGCGAGGGGCGTTTCTTCCGTCTGGAAGACCTCGACCCCGATTATGTCAGCACGCACGTCGCTCCGAGTTACAGCGAGTTCGCCGGCCGCTACGTGAAGAACGCTTTCGACGACACTCTTCCCAAGGACGCTCCGACCCTCGACATCGACCTCTGCGTGATGCTCAAGTCCGAGGGCAAGGCGTTCCGGATCCAGAAACACGTGCACAGCTACCCTCACTCTTGGCGCACCGACAAGCCGGTACTCTACTTCCCGCTCGACGCCTGGTTCATAAGGACCGCTGCCGTAAAAGACGAGATGGTCGCTCTGAATCGGCAGATCACCTGGAAGCCGGCCTCAACGGGCACCGGCCGTTTCGGCCAATGGCTGGAGAACATCCAGGACTGGAACCTGTCCCGCAGCCGCTTCTGGGGCACCCCGCTCCCGATCTGGCGCACGGAGGACGGCAAGGAGCAGATATGCATAGGCTCCGTCAGAGAGCTTTACGATGAGATGGACAAGGCTGTAGCCGCCGGCCTTATGGCGAGCAACAGCTTCCGCGACGCCGGTTTCGACCCGGCTGATATGTCGAAGGAGAATTACGACAGGATAGACCTCCACCGTCCATATGTGGACAACATCGTCCTGGTTTCCGGGACCGGCAGGCCGATGCACAGGGAGGCCGACCTCATCGACGTGTGGTTTGACTCCGGGTCTATGCCTTACGCCCAGGAGGGCCTCAGAGGCAAGGACAGTGACAAGTTCGGCTGCACCGCCGACTTCATCGCCGAGGGTGTGGACCAGACACGCGGCTGGTTCTATACGCTCCACGCCATACATACTATGGTAAGCGGCACTCCGGCCTTCAGGACGGTGATTTCGAACGGCCTGGTCCTCGACAAGAACGGGGACAAGATGAGCAAGCGTCTGGGCAACGCCGTGGACCCTTTCCTGGAACTCGACAAGTTCGGTCCAGATGCCCTGCGCTGGTATATGCTGACGAACGCCCAGCCTTGGGACAATCTGCGTTTCGACGAGGCAGGCGTGGACGAGGTGCGCCGCAAATTCTTCGGAACTCTCTATAACACATACTCCTTCTTCGCGCTCTATGCGAATGTGGACGGTTTCGACCTTTCGTCTGCCTCTGTCCCGTATTCCGAGCGTCCTGAGATCGACCGCTGGATTATCTCCAGGCTGAATTCTCTCGTGCGTGACGTGACGGCGGCCTATGAGGACTACGATATCACCACAGCCGGCCGTCTGATTCAGGACTTCATCTGCGACCACGTCTCGAACTGGTATGTGCGCCTGAACCGCAAACGCTTCTGGGGAGGAACATTGGACGCGGGCAAGCTCGCGGCCTATCAGACTCTGCACGAGGTGCTTGTGAAGACCGCCGTGCTCGCTGCCCCGATCGCGCCTTTCTATATGGACAGGCTCTGGAGGGACTTGACCGGCGGCGAGTCCGTGCATTTCACGCTGATGCCGGAATCCGACGCCAAGCTTATTGACTCCGACCTCGAAGAGAGGATGGAACTTGCGCAGAAGGCTACTTCGATGGTGCTCGCGCTGCGCCGCAAGGTGAACATCAAGGTGCGTCAGCCGCTCTCGAAACTTGTCATTCCGGTGCTTTCGGACAAGCTGCGCATTCAGCTCGAAGCGGTCAAGTCCATCATACTGAATGAAGTGAACGTGAAGGAAGCGGAGTTCATCTCCGACACCGCCGGCATCATCACGAAGAAGATAAAACCGAACTTCAAGACTCTCGGCAAGGTTTACGGCAAGCGGATGAAGGAGATCGCCGGCGCTTTCGCGCAGCTCGACCAGCAGACCATCGGCGCCATCCAGCTGGCGGAGTCGCAGTCCCGCGACTATGTGCTTCAGCTCTCCGGAGGTGACGTTCAGCTGCGTCCGGGCGACTATGAGATTTCCTCCGAGGATATGCCGGGATGGCTCGTGACTTCCGAGGGGGCGCTCACCATAGCGCTCGACATCGAAGTCAGCGACTCTCTGCGCAGCGAGGGCATAGCGCGCGAGCTGGTGAACCGCATACAGAACATCCGCAAGGACAGCGGATTCGATGTCACGGACAAAGTTTCCGTGGAGATTTACGCCGGCGGCGAAGACAGTGCCCTGATAGGTTCGGCCCTCCGGGATTTCGGAGAGTATCTCGCTTCCCAGACACTCGCGCGCGGCATAAATCTGAAGGCTCTCTCCGAGGTGGGAGAAGATGCGGCGGAGGTGGAATGGGACAGCCCTCTGAAGATAAAAGTGACAAGGATTTACTAAAACTTACATACTATGGCAGAAGATAACAGAACACGTTACAGCGATGAGGAACTGGCCGAATTCAAGGTCATCATCATCGATATGCTGGAGAAGGCGAAGGCGGAGTACAATACTCTGCGCGGTGCGGTTATGCGCACTTCAAGCAATGACACCGAGGACACCTCCCCTTCTTTCAAGACTGTGGAGGACGACGGAGCTAATCAGCTTTCCAAGGAAGAGTCCAGCCAGCTGGCCCAGAGGCAGTACAAGTTCATCCAGAATCTGGAGGCTGCGCTTGCCCGCATAGAGAACAAGACCTACGGAATCTGCCGCGTCACGGGCAAGCTCATCCCTAAGGAGAGACTTCGTCTGGTGCCTCACGCCACTCTGACCGTCGAGGCTAAGGAGAAGCTTTCGAAGAAATAGTCTATGAAGCTTTCGACGAGGAAGAGGCTTGTGCTACTGGCGGTGATTCTGGTAGTCATCGACCAGGCCATAAAGCTTGCCGTGAAAACGAATATGTCTCTGTATGACCATTTTTCAGTCTTCGGCAACTGGTTTCAGATATTCTTCATCGAAAACGAGGGGATGGCCTTCGGGATGAAGTTCGGGGGTGCGGTGGGCAAATTCCTGCTCTCCGCATTCCGGATTGTCCTCTGCGGGGCGCTGGTGTGGTGGATTTCCTCGCTGTGCAGACGCAAAGCCTCAGCCGATGCCGGGGCTTCGGGGGAGTCCCGCGTCCCTGTCGGAGTCCTTGTGGGGCTGACCCTCATCACCGCGGGAGCCTTCGGAAACATCATCGACTGTCTCTTCTACGGAATCATCTGGGACTACGCCCCGTTTATGTTCGGCAAGGTCGTGGATATGTTCTATTTCCCGATCATAAATACCGTATGGCCCTCCTGGATTCCTTTCATAGGAGGCACTCCTTTCACTTTTTTCGACCCGGTGTTCAATTTCGCGGACAGCTGCGTGACCGTGGGAGCCATCTATCTGCTCCTCTTCCAGTGGCGTTTCTTCTCGTCTTCTGACACTGAGGCGAAAAAGTCGAAGTAGCTTCTTGCGGAATCGGGAAATATTCATAACTTTGCACTCCCTTTTCCGGCGGGTTCCGAAAGGGCTTAGTCCCCGTCTCCCTGTAGGGAACGGATGACATACTGGAGAGTTGGCCGAGTGGTTGATGGCGGCAGTCTTGAAAACTGTTGACCCTAACGGGTTCGGGGGTTCGAATCCCTCACTCTCCGCAATAACGATTGAAAATCAATCAATTCAGCGATTTACGCCCAATTTTACGTCCACAAAAGCGAAAGTTGGGCGTAATTTTATTCTATAAAATCGTCCGAAATCCAACTATACTATAAACCAACGCCCCGCCACCGGAGACCGCCGTTTCTGACGATGGTTCCAATGACGGGGCGAAGAAATGATGACCGCTACAGCGAAATCTCCCCGAGCACCTCGCCGGACTTCTCGCCTATTCACTTTCCGTTACCGCTTCGCCCGATATTTCTGCTTCGGGTGATTAGGCGTGTCGGGATAGAGCCGTTCAAGAAGTCCGGACTTGACCAATGAGGAAAGGACTTTTTCTTTAATGTAGCGCAAATCTTTTCCTGTATATACGGAAATATCATCCGGTGTCCGCCATTCAGAACAGAACTGCATTATGTTCTCGGATAGAACTTTTCTGGATAATCTTTTAGATGTTCCATAAATATCTACAGGATGATGATTCTCTGGGAATGAACTGTCCACTTTGTCGGCGGAACTACCCACCTTAGCATCAGAGCTACCCACCTTAACTACCCACTTTCCGTCCTTAGGTGGGTAGTTCACGTTCTTGATGGTGGTGTAGAAGACATTGGCTTCCGATGTGAATTCTGGATGCAGTTCTTCCTTGTAGCCGTCAAGACGCGCTGACAGGTCACAGATCTTCCTCAGACCGGAGCCTCGCTTCTCCATATATTCAAGATGGGTGAACACATCAGCGAGTATCGGATTCCTTCTGACTGACGGGACTTTGGAGATGTCCCTGTTTTGGATCAATGTGCCGTCGAACATTCCTCCGGGGCTGTTGAATTCGATGCGGTCATCGAAGATGTCGATGTGGACTTCGCCTCCGATGACGGTGTAGTCACGATGGATGAGATGATTTACAATGGCTTCCAATACGGCCCTTTCCGCATAATCGGGAAGATTCTTGCGCCCGTTGGGGAGCTTTATCCAGCCGCTGTTCGTGTTCGAATTCACGAAATCCACACCTGCGCGGAGCAGAAGAAGCAGATTGCCCTGATATTCGTGGTCGTTGATGGCGTCTGTCTTGGTGAGACCGGCCCAGCGTGTGCCGACAAGCTTGGAGTTGTAGGCGCTGCAATTGTCGGAGAACAGGACTCCGGCCTGTGTGAGAAATCCGTCTGATGTGACAAGTCCCATAGACTCAAGCATCTTCTCGTCAAAAGGCTGGCCGACCCGGTTGGCGAATGTGTTCGCCAGAATCGCGAAGGAATTGTCTTCTCTCCGTAACGTGGTCTTCTGCGCGTCAAAAGTCGAATTGCTGCCTTTCAACACCAGGGAAAGCAACTGATGTTGTGCAGCCTGAACGCTCTCATTGCCGATTCTGACAAAGGCAGACCGGCTTCCGTCCAAAACATAGTAGTATG
>JAUMVX010000016.1:0-20484 GCA_030529945.1 Bacteroidia bacterium
CAAAATATTTCGGTGAACTGGTCAAAACCGAAACCGGACGCACCGCAAGGGACTTCATCAACGACCGGATTCTCGCTTCCGCCAAGAAACTTCTCGCGGACGAGTCTATGAGCATCGCGCAGGTGAGCCTGAGGCTGGGCTTCGAATACCCGCAGCATTTTGTGCGCTTTTTCAAGTCGCATAGCGGAGTTACTCCATCGGAATATCGCAGGACATCATAAACAATATGAAATATATAGTACTCTTTGTAACGTCATTAGTTATGTCGATAAATATTTCCGCTCAGAGTCTTTCCGAGCGTCAACTTCACCTTGCTGCCTGTGCGTCTCTTGAGGCGCAGGGCGATTTAAAGCGTCTTGAACCGGCGGTGCGTGCCGCATTGGATGCCGGGGTCACGGTCAACGAACTGAAAGAAGCGTTTTCACAGCTGTACGCCTACACCGGATTTCCGCGTTCACTGAATGCGCTCGGAGTTCTGTCAAAGGTGCTTGAAGACGGCAAAGAATCCCGGAATGAAGGGAAGCCTTGGACGCGTCCGTCCGTGTGGGACGATGCCGATGCGGCGCTGAAACTCGGGACGGAAGTACAGACCAGACTTTCCGGAAGACCGTTCGACTATACATTCTGCCCCCAGAATGACTTCTATCTGAAATCGCATCTTTTCGGTGACATATTCGCCTCAGACCAGCTTCCTGCTGCGGACAGGGAAATCGTCACCGTGGCTGCGCTCTCGGCTCTGAAAGGTGTCGCGCCGCAGCTCGCCTCGCATAAGGCGGGAGCTGTGCGTATGGGCAATACGCAGGAGCAGATTGATGAGCTGTGCGAATTCTTGAGCGACAATGGACTGAGCCAATATGACGCTGCTGCGGATGCCATCGCCGGTGATTGGAAGCAGGGTAATCCGAATGTCGGTTATGCACTCTTCTTTTCCGGAGATTCCTATCTGAACCCTGTCGTCCCGGTGAATCTGTCTTCGACAGAAGAAAGTGCTCTTCCGCTTTCGAACGTAACATTTGAGCCGGGGTGCCGGAACAATTGGCATATCCATCACGGGGCTCGCCAGATTCTCATCTGCGTCAGCGGGCGCGGCTGGTATCAGGAATGGGGCAAACCCGCCATAGCGCTCAAGGCCGGCGATGTGGTGGACATCCCGGAGGGAGTGAAGCATTGGCACGGAGCTCAGAAGAACTCCTGGTTCCAGCATCTCGCCACGCATATCAAAGTGGAAAACACCTGCCCCGGATCTGAGCCTAACGAATGGCTGGAACCCGTCAGCGACGAGGAGTACGACAGGCTTCCGTCCTCAACCTTAGATATGTGAAGAACTGATTTGTCTTTATAGTCAAAAGGATACAATTCGTTACCAACTTGGTAACGAATTATGTTCAATGGCTCGAAGAAGTCAAGGACAGGTATCGCAGCGCGCAAATCAAGGCAGCCATCAAGGTGAATGCGGAGAAGTTGCGCTTCAACTGGGAACTCGGGCGTGACCTTGTGCGGAAGAAGGCGGAAGAGAGATGGGGAGCAGGTGTGGTGGAACAGCTCAGTCTGGATTTACAGGCCGCTTTCCCGGGAAAAGAGGATTTGGACTTACTAACCTCTGGTATATGAAGCGATGGTATTTGTTCTATTCTATCGCAGAATCAAAACTTCAACAAGTTATTGAAGAAATGCCTGTTGTCGAAACAAAGGTCGAGGGAATGCCATTTCCGGATCTATGACCATAGCATCGAGCTTTGGAATTATGGGCTTCTGCCCAAGGAACTCACCCCTGCCGATCTGATGAAGAAGCACTCGTCATATCCCCGTAACCGCAACATCGCCAATGCGTTCTATAAAGCGGGGTTCGTTGAGTCCTGGGGACGCGGCTTCAAGAAGGTCGCGGAGGAATTCACCCGCGCCGGGATGCCGATGCCGGTCATCGAGGAAAACGGCGGCGGCGTAACTGCGATTATTCAGCGCAAGGCCATCAGTGAGGTTATTGCCGAGCGCGACGACGATGTCGGTGTAAATGTCGGAGATATGTCGGAGACGAATGTCGGAAACGTGTCGGAAACAAACCTCACTGAACGTCAACGATTTATCCTTTCAGTAATAAAAGCGAATCCATATGTCACCGGTAAGGCGATGTCGGAAACATTGTCGGTAACGCAACGAACCGTCGAACGCGATTTGGCTGTGCTGCAGAAAGCGGGAATAATTCGACACGAAGGCCGGGTAAACGCCGGCATCTGGGTGATTCTCGAAAAAGACAAATCTTAAGTTAATTAAAGCCGCCGTGTCTCTTCTTGGCGGCGCAGCCGGCATAGAGGAGACTTTTGCCCCTGCAAGGAGTCTGATGGCCGCTTGCGGACTTCAGTCTCCGCAGCAGACACGGAAGTTTGCAGGTGGGCCGGTTGTTGCTCAAAAATGCAATCAATGGTCAGGATTCTCAATGGAGAAAGCATTGTTTATTGATCCCAATACCGTGAAGTTGTATGGTAAAGAACGTTTTCTTACAGACGGTGACTTGATGTGGAACTCAACAGGACTTGGGACTCTTGGGCGTATGGCAATTTATGATTCTGCAAAGAATCAGTATGGCATTGCGGTGGCAGACAGCCACGTGACGGTCATTCGACCTATGAAGAAATACATTGTGCCGCAATATCTTTATTCTTATTTTGCCAGTACCACGGTTCAGTCAGTTATAGAAGATAAGGCAGACGGTAGCACTAAACAAAAAGAACTTGCCACTACAACCATAAAATCATACATCGTTCCGCTGCCACCTTACAGTGAGCAACGGCGTATTGTCCGGAGAATCAATGAACTATTCTCCAAGTTGTAATGGATTTCTGTTCGGGAAATAGTCGAACAGGAACAGCGGGAATGCGCTCAGGATGCTGACGTAGCCCTCCGGCAGGACAAATTTCTGCAATTGCGCGGTGAAGATTTCTTTCTGGGCGATGGTCTCTTTCTCCTCGGGTATCGCCAAACTCCCCGTGCAGAGGTAGTTGGCTTTCGTGACGTTTTGCTCCTGAACCAGCCGCCAGTTCTCCGCTCTGGAGGCGGCTTCTCTTTCGGTTGAGGTTCGGCGGGCATCAAATGTCAGGAAGTCAAGGCTCTTGTAGTCGGAGAACGAGTCGGCTATGCATTTGAACGATGCTTCCGAGCATTGCTGACGGCTGACCTTGTAGGTGCAGTACTCCGAATCCGGCAGCCGCTTGGTGTAGCGGATGGCCTCCACCATAGGATAATTGATGTACAGCTTGCCGTTGTCGGTCTCATTGTCAAACATATCGAGCATCTGGGCAATCTGCGAGTTCATCTCCTCAAGAGTGATGTTCCTGTTCTGGAAGTCGTAGTCGAAGATAAGGTAGATCTCAGAGAAATCGGAGCTTCTGGTATCTTCCGCAAATGGAGATTCGGGACTGTCGGCATAAGTTTCCCGCAAGACGGAAACTATGTCGCCCGAATCGTCAAGTGCCGTCAGACGCTGATAAAGTTCGTAGATATTGTTTCCGAAAGAGCAGACGATATGCTGGCCGTCCTTGAAGAACAGTCTCTCAATCGCCTTGAAAAGAGCAGGTTCGCGCTTTTCACCCTCAAAAACAAAGAGTATCATATACGGAACGTATCGCCTCTGAACAGTTTTTCGATGTTATGCCCGAACCTGAGTTCCTTGTCCGTGCAGTCGCACAGAGCCTTGATCTTGTTGTCGTGAACGATGAAATTGCAGTCTGGACGAAGCAGGTCGTTGGTCATCAGATATGTATTGTGGGAAGAGGTGAACACCTGGCAGTCAAGTTTGAACAGGAGCTTACAAACCTCGAAGGAGAGTTTGAAATGGTAGAATGCGTCAAACTCGTCAATGAAGACGAATGTCGCGTCCTTCATTCTTTTGATCCAGTAGAACAGCAGCTCCAGCGCCTGCGTTCCGGTGGAGCTTATAGGGTCGAACAGGATTTTTTTGCCGCCCACCTCACAGAACAGGTTCTTGTCGCCCGGAGCTGGTGCGGCGAACTTGAACTGCTGACCGCTTACTTCCTTGAGGAAACGCTCAAATTCTCCGACGAGCTTATTTCTGATGATGAACTCGTCCAGAAGGGTGCTGTTGTTTTCCAGCCCGATGAACTCCCTGGTCTCCAGACAGCGGAACCATAGCATCCCGTTCACGAAATTGCTCATCAGCAGGAGGTAGTTGTCTCCGGCGAGCGGGTATGAGGTTATCAGGAAATTGACTATGGAGACATTGTTGGCATTGTCGGCGAGGTTCTTCTTGACGGCGTCGCCCATCGGAAACTCGTTTTCGTCAATCGTCAGTTTCCGCTCAGCCCTTCTGAACACCTGTTTGCCGTCAACGGACATCTGCTCGTAGCGGAGCACTCCCATTGCGTCCTTCCCGTAGCAGTATTCGACCGTCTGACCGTTGAAGATGAAGGTATATTCAAAGTCCACAACCAGATTTCTGTCACCGGCGTAGGTGAAATTGGAATAGTAGTCCGGCTTCTTCCATTTCTGGGACAGATGGTTTACGATGTCAAAGATGGCAAGGCTGAAATTCGTCTTGCCGGAACCGTTCGGACCATATAGGATGCCATTCTTGATGATGCCGTCCTTGATGGCGAAACTGTTGAAAGTGTAGTTGCTGTGCCTAGTCAGGTCAATCTCGATCCTGTCCCTGAAGCCACGGAAATTCTTTGCGGCAAACTTTGCAAGCATATCTCTGTCTGTTTGTTCCAGATGCAAAGATACACAAAAATCCCAACATCCGTAAAAAAATTACGGAAACTTCCAAAGCCGTGAATATATCTTCACAACAGGTATTATGAGCAGGTGGGAGGAAAAGAAGAAGATATAACCGACACTATACCATTCGATTTGCCGAATAATTGGGTTTGGTGTCGCTTGTCAAGTATTGTCGATACGACTATGGGCAAAACTCCTCCACGTGGGGAGTGTCCATCCTTAATGATATTCAAGCATAGACATTACACATATCTATTGTCTCAATGCAAGCATAGTCACCCATTCGCAAAATTATCACTATATTTGCGTTTAGAGCTAATAAATCAGCTATGACAAAACAATTGAATCGACTAAAAGTAGTACTTGCAGAGCAGTGCAAGACAAACAAATGGCTCGCAGAGCAGCTTGGGAAGGATGTGACTACTGTATCTAAATGGTGCACCAACAAGGCGCAGCCAAATGTGGCCACACTCGTGGAAATAGCAAGATGCCTCGAAGTTGACACTCGGGATCTATTGAGACCTATAAATGAGATAGTTGGGGAATGACGGATAATCGTGCGGATGTATGACAAATAAAGGATACAAATTTGTTGATTTGTTTGCGGGTTGCGGTGGTTTGAGCGTCGGGTTACAGCAGGCCGGATTCACCCCTTGGTTCGTGAACGAAATCGTGGAACAGTTCTGCAACACATACAAGTTCAACCACGATTTGAGCGACGAACATTATTTTGTGGGGGATATCGCCGACCTTAATGCACACATTGACGAGTACAAGGAGATGCTTTCTGATATTACTCTTGTATGCGGAGGACCTCCTTGCCAAGGATTCTCGATGGCCAATCGTCAAAGGATTCTTGATGACCCCCGAAATGCTCTGTATAAACAGTACTTGATATTTCTGAAAACAGTTCGTCCGAAATTTTTCATTATGGAGAATGTTAAAGGGATGATGAACAAGATTGATGAAATCAAGCAGAGCTTCACGGAATATTTGGGTGACGAGTATCAATTTGATTATGCGCTGTTAAGGGCACAAGATTATGGTGTGCCTCAGAACAGGGAGCGATTTATAATGATAGGCAACAGGGTCGGGATTTCTCCGAAAATTATATTCGAGGAAATCTACAAACACAAACGACCGGCATTTGTGCTCAGAGATGCTCTGATTGGATTGCCGCATCTTGTCGCCAAAACAGAAAAAGGCTCAAAAGGCGTTGAAAGCGCAGAGTCCGGCTTTACCGAATGTGATTTTACATATATCCGCAATGATTTCTATAAGTTCATTAACGGAGAAAGAAACATCACACGATTGTACAACCATAAGAACCGGTACAATAACGAAAGAGACCTTGAAATATATCGAAGATTGCCACAAGGGGCAAATTCTTTACACGAATCAATCGCGGACATTATGCCGTACAAACGGAGAAACGATATATTCAAAGACAAGTATTTCAAGCTGGATGAGACTCAGATATGCAAGACAATCACTTCCCACATGAAGTTCGATTGTAATATGTATATTCATCCGTGGGATGCGAGGGGTCTGAGTCCCAGAGAGGCTGCCAGAATCCAAACATTTCCGGACGATTATGTGATTACAGGCTCGCAAAATATGTGGTATGCCCAAGTGGGAAATGCAGTCCCTGTCAAACTCGCCAAAGCTATAGGTGATGGCATTATGAAATTTATCAAATGAGACATCTTGAACTATTTGCCGGCATAGGAGGTTTCAGAAGAGCAATGGATTTGCTCTCGCAAGACCGAATTATGAACTTTCACTGCGTTGGGTACTCTGAAATTGACCCTAAGGCAGTGCGTACATATTGTGCCAATTACCATCCAGATATAGACGGCGAAGTCGCTATGGGAGATATCGTGTCGTTCACGAGCAAGCCGGAGAATATTAATCAGCTTCCGCAGTTTGATTTAGTGACAGGCGGTTTCCCTTGCCAGACATTCAGCATGATGGGAAAGCAGGCAGGATTCAATGAAGACAGAGGGCAGATGTTCTTCCACATCCTGGATATTCTGACGGCCAGAATGCCACGTTACGTATTGTTGGAAAACGTCAAGAATCTGAAATCTCACGACAAAGGCAGGACATTCGCCCGCATCAAGAGTGAACTGGAATCTTTGGGATACAATGTATTTACCGACATTTTCAACACTGCGCAATTTCATTTGCCGCAAACTCGCAACAGATTACTGATTTTCGCAACAACGGAAGATGTTCCGGACGATTTCAAAGACCGGTTCACCTCCGATGCCATTGCTGCTGCTTATGAACAGGTCTATAAGAACCTTAGCCCTAACCATTACAATACGGTGAATGACCTGCTTGAAATCAATGTGGATTCCAAGTATTATTTGTCGGAAAAAATAAAGCCGACCCTCCTTGCTGATGGTTCCGCAAATTTCAAATCGAAATCGGACATCAATATGAGCGTTGCCCGTCCTTTGACTGCCACAATGCATAAAATGCATCGTGCTTGTCAAGACAATTATTACAGTCAGGATTTCATTGAGTCCCACGGCACTATAAATCCGGTAAAAACGATGACCAAAAAGGAGCTGGCAAAACTTCCGATAAGAAAGCTTACTCCAGAAGAGGCATTTATGCTCCAAGGTTTTCCTGCCGAGTTCGCGTCAAACGGAAGGACATCCGGTGTTGCAGACGGTGCACTTTACAAGCAAGCAGGTAATGCGGTAAGTGTCAACACAATCTATGCAGTATTGTATTACTTGATCAACAATAACATAATCCACGAATGACATGTTCACATTCTTCAACATTGAAAAGCGCATAGGTCTTAAGAGGTTAAGCAGTGCGGATTTGGGAATCAGCGATACCAGTAACCAGACACATATCGGTCTATTCAATGATGTGCTGACATTCTTGGAGGACAGCACTTCAACAACAGCAATGCTTGTTCACGATTCTTATTGCCAGATTCTGGATTGCTTTTTTGACCGCATTGAGAATCCGGACGGAACATTCCGCAGTCCCAAAATAAGGATGGGAACGAAGAAGGCCGAATCAGTGGTGTCTAAAATCAGACATTTTGCTGAAAACAACCCTGATGATGAATGGTATCTACTGTGGTCAAGCCTGGAGAATAAGGATCTGGTATTCTGGCTCATAAACAAACAATCTTCGGATTTCCATATAATAGAGAACCTCGTCAAGTCAAATATTAGGATAATAACCGACCAAGATTCTGACTACAGACCCTTGAAAACGGCTATAGTCAAGAAAATCAACCTTGTAAGCATCGATATCCAAAAAGATATAGAGATCATCTCACAAGTAGGTGATTTAACGCGGAAATACAAAGTTTACGATGTAGAAAAGGCAAGGAAACAATTTGCGGCCACAGGAAAGAAGGGCGAAGAATTGATAAGCGAGTATTTGGAACAAGAGGTTGCAGCCAAGAGAATCAACTCATTCGAGTGGATGAATAAAAGCAGAGAGTCCGGACTCCCCTATGATTTTGTTATACGGGCACTTAACCGCAACCCTCTGTTCATTGATGTCAAGTCCACCCGCTTCGATTTCAAACAGAATATCATATTCAGCAGCCAGGAAGTAGCATTTGTACACAACTGCGCAAATACAGATTCCGCATATGCTGTCTATAGGGTATTCAATATGACTGACGATTCCGGTCTTCTTTCAATTTGCGATAACTGTGAAAGCTATATGAACGGTCTCAATACAGACATTGAAAGATTTAGGGAGGCCATAGTCCCGACTAAAACGGCACTGTTGAAAATGAGCCTTTCCGTTTCTCCAAAAGATTGCTTCTCAAGCATTACTGCGCCTATAAAACTACAATGATATGAATGAGATTGTAAAACACATTAACGATACCAATGCCAGCTATCGACAGCTTTCTGCGGGCGATGCAAAAAATACAGACCTCTTTTTGGACAATGAGCATTATGCCTTGTTCAAGGATTCCGGAGAACAGATAACTGTAAGATTTAACAAAGAGAATCTCTCAAAAGCAATCCTGTTTATAGCATCCATTCTTCCCAGAAAATTTGATCAATCCTCCATACATTGCACGATTCCATATTCCAAGGATTTTGTGACAGATCAACTTGCGTTGCTGGATGCATTATTCAAAGAAAATGGCATTCCCGTGGAAACCACGACCCAGATATGGAATGCCAGAAAAGATGTACTGCAGAAAAACGGCAAAGTCGATAGTAGATTTTACTTTAATGGCTTGATAAAGGATGTGGCATTTACAGACCACTCTGGTATGTTATGTAATTCCAAGTTCACCATCCGGAATTATCTAGCCGGTGGATATTCTGATTTACATGTAAAAAGAGCTGACGATGGGGTCTTTGACATTATCGTTACTAATGTTACCACACCCTACGATGACGGCAAAGAAAAAGGTCTGGAAGACACCAAAATTATAACTCCGGACATTTCGTTCAACAAAATCTTCTACGGTGCTCCGGGAACGGGGAAGTCTCATACTGTGGAGGATGACTATGTGAAGGGGCACAAGAGCTTCCGCATCACCTTCCATCCGGATACAGACTACGCAAGTTTTGTGGGCTGTTACAAGCCGTCGATGGGAGGACCGGATGAAGACCAGATCACTTATGCGTTTGTTCCGCAGGTGTTCTTGAAGGCATACGAATATGCCTGGAATCATCCCGGGGAGAAGACTTTCCTCGTCATTGAAGAGCTTAACCGCGGCAACTGCGCCCAGATTTTCGGCGACGTGTTCCAGCTTCTGGACAGACGGGTAAATGACCACCCGGGATTTTCGAAGTATAAAATCAACGCAGATACTGACATTGCCGGTTATCTCAAGAAACATATAGCAAACGAAGATGGGGCATACGAGAAAAAGATTATAGAGATTTACGGACTGAGCGAGTTCGATTTCAGCATAATGGCAATTCCGGACAACCTTTATATCATCGCCACGATGAACACTTCCGACCAGAGCCTGTTCCCGATTGACAGCGCATTCAAAAGAAGGTGGGAGTGGGAGTATGTCAGGGTTAACTATGATGATGCCGCCCAGTTCTCTCTGAAGATAGACGACAAACATAAGTACAACTGGGACAAAGTCCTCCGAGGCCTCAACGATTATATCAAGTCCGAGACCCATAACACCAACAAGATTCTTGGCAACCGTTTCGTCCAGGCCGGTGCCAATGGCGTAATAAGCGCCAGGGCATTCCGGGACAAGGTGCTGTTCTTCCTCTTCAATGACGTGTTCAAGGATGATGATGACTTCAAGGCCGATTTCTTCGGGGAAAACGCTGAAGACAAGTTCTTTGAAGACCTGTGCATCACGGATGACACCAAGCTGACAATCAGATTCATTGAAGGCAAATGCGGGGCTGTCAACATTGCGACCACAAATGCACAAGAAACTGAAACCTCAGAACCATCTGCCGAATGATTCTCTTTTTCGAAGGCAAGGACTACAAGCGCACGCTGCTTGAGAGCATCTTTGGGAAAGAACACGCGAGGGTGATATCCCGTGGCAATCTCAGAGATGAGAAAGCCGTGCTTGACTGCGTCGGATACTATTATGATCCGGTACATCAGCACGTTTTCATCCTGCCGAAGGTGTTCTACAAGAACGGAAAGGGATTCGGTTTCCTTGAATTGAGGGATGACTCCCCTATCACTGATTCTGCGGACTTTGTGCAGAAGATGAAAGATGAGGGTTGGGCGGAGAATCTTCTGACAGACCTGCCGATATATCTCTACCAGGCCATCGAGAAATACCGCAGGAGAGAGGCCGACACCATCGCGACGGAAAAGGATGCCGCACAGAATGTGATGAGTTCCAAGAAGGGAAAGACGGAGACTTCCCTGATGGATGTCATCCTGTCGCTGCGTGATTTCTATGAGGAGAACCAGAATCTTTTCATCCTGACATACAAGCAGAATCATTCCGGGTTCAACAAGGTCAACTGGGCGAAGACAATACGCACGCAGCAGCCTGTCATCACGGGCAAGTCGGTGATTTATCCGTTCGTGGTAAATCACAGGAAGGAAATCAATTATGACGAGGAGCTGCTTGTCCTTTTCTTCAGTACACTGAAATACATTAACGGTGAATACCACTTCGGATTTGTCGCTGACCAGCCTTACAATCTGATTCCCGAGAAGGAGTTCAGACGGCTCCTGGAGAAAGGCAAGATTACAAAGAGGCTTGAAACCATCCGCAGCAACTACTACAACGAGAAGTTTGTCCGCTTGTGGGAACTGTTGTTTCTGTTCGCGTCCAAGCGCAGTAATATCAGTAAGGCAAAGGAGCAGGAGGAGTTCCTGATAGTCAGAGACTTCAACATTGTCTTCGAGGATATGATTGATGTTCTGCTCGGAGACAGTGATGCGCCGAGGTCCCTGGTGAAGCAGCAGGACGGCAAGATTGTGGACCATCTGTTCAAGGGGACTTCCCTTACCACCGGGAACCGGCAGGTCTATTATGTCGGAGACAGCAAGTATTACAAGGACAGCACCGCTCTCGACGGGCCTGCACTGTTCAAACAATACACTTATGCGCGGAATATCATACAGACTCAGCTGAACTGGTTCAACAACGGCAGGGAGCATCTGAAATACAGGGATGAACTTACCGAGGGGTACAACATCACTCCGAACTTTTTTATCAGTGGCCGTGTGGAGAAAACATACAGATTCACTTCTTCGGAACTGACACTTCAGCCGGACGAATTTGACAAGAATTTCCAGTTCAAGAACCGCCTTTTCGACAGGGACACCCTGTTCCTGAGGTTGTATGACATCAATTTCCTGTTTGCGCTGTATGCGTATGTGAACCGTTCGCAGAGTGTAAGGACAAATTTCAAGGCGGAGGCGAAACAGAAGTTCAGGGATGATTTCATCAGATACATTGACAACGAGCACGACTTCTATCTGCTTCAGGCAAGAAAGCGTGAGGATATCAGGAGTGTCGTTGATGCGAGGTTCCGCGAAATCAACGGGAAGGTGTTCTGCCCGTATGATGAGGGTGACGCCAACTGGGGACTGCTGATGATGGGGCTGGAGCGGGATGCTTATCGTGAAAATGCAGGGCTGCTTGCTTCGTTGAGCGAGGATTTCATCATCAAGGAATATCATCTCGGCACTGAACCTTATGTCTATTACAACGGACTTCTGAACGGTGTTGAGGCATCAAGGACGGTGGCGTTGAGGGATTCGTTCAAAGATGCTGACGGCAATTTCCGCAGGGAGTCCGTAGTCATCGGTTGCTATAATTCTCCGGAGCAGAAGAGGTGGATTCTTGAACGCAAGCTGTACAATGTGCGCTTCAACGAGGGGCGCGTGGGTTCTGTATGTAGAAACACGCAGCAGGTGTTCACCGCAAGTTATCTGCTTTTGTATGACTATAGCGACAGGTCTGCGGATGCCGAATGCTATCTGCTGACGGGGAAGAACAAGATTCTGAATGCTTCGGTGATGCAAGAGCTTGACTATCCGAAGACGGACTGGTCCGGAGATGAGGAGTATCTCGCTTATGGCATCGGAGAAAAGGTTTCCGGGCGCATCAATGTGAGGGACATTCTGGAGCGGCATCCGGATGTCGGGGACGGGAGGCCGTTGTATTTGTATTTTGTTGAAGTCAAAAGCTTTATTCTCGAATGATATGACGGATTCTCTGACACCACAAACAACCACAACAAATCTCAGTCGGCTGAGCCGGTGACAATCGTAATCAACTAACACATCATAAGACACTATGGACGCAGGAACAAAACAACTCGCAGATATTCTGAACGGCAACCGGGTACTCGAAGTGCCCTACTATCAGCGCAGCTATGTCTGGAAAGAAGAGCAATGGTCACGCTTTCTCTCCGATATGGAATATATCACAAGCACCGGACGGGACTACTTCCTCGGCTCAATCATACTCAAGCAGCAGCCGACGGGAATCTCCCCTTTCGATGTGCAGAGCATTATCGACGGCCAACAGAGGTTTACAACCTTCGCCCTCTTCTTCAAGTCGCTCTGTCTGAAGACCGATGATATGGAGACGTTCGAGAGCAAGTTTATGGTCAGAGACCGCAAGACGAAGACCCGGCAGACAGCGATACGCCATAGCATCAACGACCGCGAGGATTTCGAGAAAATCGTAGCCCTTCAGACCGATGAGCCGTTCACATCACTTCACACGAGCAACATCATACGCGCCTACAACTACTTCCAGGCGAACATCAACCCGGACAAGATTGACATAGACACTCTTCTCAACCACGTAATATTCATCGGCATATCCCTCCAGCAAGGCGAGGACGAGCAGGTCATCTTCGACACCATCAACTCCCTCGGAGTCCGCCTCACAACAGGAGAACTGCTCAAGAACTATTTCTTCACCGAAAGCACCCGCGAGGAATACGAAGAGCTTTGGATGCCTATCTTCGAAAAAGACCGCGCGATGTCGAACTACTGGGACGAGGAAGTCAACTCCGGACGTCTGAAACGCGCCAACATTGACTTCTTTTTCACGGCATATCTGAATATCAAGATTCAGGACCCCGCACTGAAAGTAAGCGGAGACCACAAAATCAGATACCGCCGTTCGGAAGGGCTGTTCAACAACTACAAGGATTTCATCACTACATACGGTCAGAAGAAGAAGGATATGATATATGACATACTCGACTATGCGCTCATATATCACGAAAATATCAACCCCGAGATTGCGAAAGGCGAAATCCCCGGGACTCCGGGCATCGAAAGGATAAATTTTCTCATATTCGTCTTGGAATACACGACCATCGTCCCTTATGTCCTCTATCTTCTGAAGAATGTCCCCGACACCGCAGAAAGGAATGCGATGTTCGGCTACATAGAATCATACATCCTCCGCCGCCAGATATGCAAGAGCGACAACAAGAACTTCAGCGACCTGTTCTCGGAAAACCTGATCCTCAATCAGGTCACAACTTTTGAGTCACTCAAAGACTACATCGAGAGCAAGGACGAAAACCAGGCGCTCGCGCTTCCGCTCGACAGGCAAATCACAAGATGCTGCCACACCCAGTCATACCCCAACAAGAAATCGCTCGCCATTCTCTATCTTCTTGAGACGGCGGTCAGAGAGGGCAAGCCGCACGCCACGAGACTCTACCCTTTCGAAAGATATAGCCTTGAACACCTTATGCCAAAAAGCTGGGAAGAAAGCTGGCCGCTTCCCGACAATGTGACTGAGGAGCAGCGTGACACTGCGGTAGGCTGTCTTGGCAATCTTGCAATGATACCTGGCAAGCTCAATTCCTCCATAAGCAACGCTTCCTGGGCTGTCAAGAAAGACGGAAAAGGCAAGAACCAGGGAATCACCTACTACGCTTCCGATATAGAGCTTCTTGCAGATGTTGTATCCAGTCCTGTCTGGAACGAGGAAAACATATCGGAACGAGCCGACTGGATAGCGCGAAAGGCCAATGAAGTTTGGCCATCATATCTGCCGGAAGAAGACGATTCTGATGTTTCAGAGTCTGTGGGTATTCCGGAGAGCGAAGACTCCGGCACTGCAAGGAATATGAGTCAAGATTACACTCAGTTCTCTCTGAACGGCGCACGCGCCACCTCCAAGAGCCAGTTCGTCACGGATTTTGTGAGAGCCTATGTCCAGAAGCATCCCGAGAAAACCTTCGCGGAACTGCGTAATGTTTTCAGCATTGACCTCTGCTCGAAAGGCTACAAGTTCATCGGTTTCCTCTGTTCTGAAGAAGAATACGAGGCGTGGGACAACAAATACAAGAGCAAGAGATACAGCATCAACAAACCGGGCGGCAGGCTCTCCTCGGCCGACGGCATCAGCTTCTATGTCAACACCCAGTGGTCGATAGACGGGATGGACGGCATCCTGAAGCTCGCCAAATCCGAAGGATTCAAGGTCACAAGGCAGGAACACTCCACCCCGCTCCGTCACCGACTCTTTTCGAGGAACCAATAATTCATCTTGACTTATGACCAAAATATCAATCCGTTTCTTCGATGACCGGGAGGTCAGGGCCATTTGGGATGAGGGGAATTCCAAGTGGTGGTACAGCGTGCTTGACATTGTCGGGGTGCTGAATGCGCAGGATGACTATGCCAGGAACAGGAACTACTGGAAGTATCTGAAGGGGAAGTTGAGAAAGGACGGTATTGAACTGGTTAGTGGCACTAACCAGTTGAAGCTACGTGCTCCGGACGGGAAGATGAGATTGACGGATGTGCTTGATGCTGCTGGCGTTGTGGAATTGGCGAAGAATATGCCTAACAACAAGGCTTCGCGCTTCATCGAGTGGTTCACCTATGGGGAAGAGACGATTGACGGAAAGAGCAAGGCGAAGGCTTATACGCTATTCGAGAGTTCGCTGCTGGAGAGCATCGAGGTGGGGACGGTGAAGGGTTTGCAGCAGATTCACGCCTATCTGTTCGGCGGACTGTATGACTTCGCCGGGCAGATCCGGTCGGTGAACATCTCGAAGGGCGGATTCACATTTGCTCCGGCGGCGTTTCTGTCTCAGACATTGCAGGGTATCGAGCGGATGCCGGAGGGGAGCTTTGATGAGATTGCGGACAAGTATGTGGAGATGAATGTGGCGCATCCGTTCCGTGAGGGCAACGGGCGCACGACTAGAATCTGGCTGGATCTGATTCTGAAGAAGCGGCTCGGGGTGTGCGTGGACTGGAGCAGGATTGACAAGTATGCTTATCTGTCGGCGATGGAGCGGAGTGTGGCGGACAGTACGGAGATCAAGCATCTGTTGAGGGAGGCGCTGACGGACAGGGTGGATGACCGTGAGATGTTTATGAAGGGGATTGATTATTCGTATTATTATGAGGAGCGGTAGGGTGTCGGGAGGCTGCTCTCCCCTCGCCTGCCTCATTGCTGTTTCTTGAGGTAGTTTTACGGATTAGGTTCTCGGAAATATCTTCGGCATTTCCCACCGCAGAATGTGGAGGAAGCATTCCGAAGAAAAAGTATACCAGGTTTTCCGTAACGAAATCTCAAAAAAGTCACAAACAGAAGGATTTCCGATAATTAAGCCTTATCTTTGCGAAATTAACGGAAATCTATGCCAGAGAGCAACTTTATAGACTACGTCCGCATATACTGCGCGTCCGGACACGGAGGGGCGGGATCCACTCACCTCTACAGGGCCAAATATGTACCGAAGGGCGGACCGGACGGAGGCGACGGAGGCCGCGGAGGCCACATCATCCTCAAGGCCAACTCCCAGTTCTGGACCCTCATCCACCTCAAATACCGCAAGAATGTCAAGGCCGGTGACGGAGGCAAGGGAGAGGGCGGAAACCGGCACGGCCGCAACGGAGAGGACATCACCCTCGAAGTCCCTCTCGGGACGGTGGTAAAGGACGCTGAGACCGGGGAAGTCATTATGGAACTCGTCGCCGACGGGGAGGAGAAGATCCTCTGCCGCGGAGGCCGCGGGGGGCTGGGAAACAGCAACTTCAAGTCCCCTACGATGCAGACCCCGCGTTTCGCCCAGCCCGGAGAGGACGGGACTGAAGGCTGCTTCATTATGGAACTCAAGCTGCTGGCCGACGTGGGACTTGTAGGATTCCCGAACGCGGGGAAGTCCACCCTCCTCTCCACCATCACCTCAGCCAGACCGAAGATAGCGGACTACGCCTTCACCACCCTCGAACCGAATCTGGGCATAGTGAAGTACTACGATGACCGCTCTTTCGTTATGGCCGACATCCCCGGAATCATCGAGGGGGCCCACGAGGGCAGGGGCATAGGCATAAGATTCCTGCGCCACATCGAGCGCAACTCCGTACTGCTATTTATGGTATCCGCAGAAGAAGAGGACATCGCGAAAGCCTACGAAACCCTGCTGAACGAGCTCAGAGAGTATAACCCCGAGCTCCTCGTGAAAGACCGGGTGCTCGCGGTCACCAAATGCGACCTGATAGACTCCCGCCGGGAAAAGAAAATCGCCGGAACGCTCCCCGAGGGCATCCCGCACGTATTCATCTCATCCCTCAGCCAGAAGGGTCTCAAGGAACTCAAGGAAATGCTCTGGACAGCCCTGCACAGATGATAGACACCCTTCATACCTTCGACCAGCACCTCACCCTGCTTCTGAACCACTTCCACAGTTCCTGGGCAGACGCTTTCTGGCAGTTTATGTCGGACATCCAGGTCTGGTTCCCCCTCTACATCATAGTCCTCGTGATGCTTTTCGTCCGTCTGGGCTGGAAAAAAGCCCTGATCGTGACGGCATCTCTGATACTGACCATCGTCATCACCGACCAAGTCGCGAATCTCATAAAGAACAGCGTCACCCGCCTGCGCCCCTGCTACGACTACACGATGCTCAGCGGCGGACTCCACGTTCTCGAGAAGCGTTCCGGCTACTACGGTTTCTTTTCCGGCCATTCGGCCAATGCTTTCGGCTTCGCGGCGGCTTCCCTGATCGGCCTTCGGAACGACCGCAGGCGGCGCTTTATGGGTTACGCGGCGATGATCTACGTCTGGGCGACCCTCATCGCCCTGAGCAGAGTCTTCGTCGGGAAGCACTATCTGGGAGACATAGTGGTCGGAGCTCTCATAGGCAGCATCTTCGGCACTCTCCTCGCATTCGCGGCAAGGTATCTCATAAAAAGGATACATCTCGCCTCCCCACAGGGGACATAAATGAAGGTGACTAACCTCTAAAAACACAAGATATGAGACTTGAACAGCTGTCGGCCGCATTTCTGATGATGATTCTCGCGGCATCGTGCGCCGGTCCGGGCGGAAACGGAATCATACAGACGGAAACTCCCGCCAGACCGGCCGGAGTGGAGAGCGTCCTCGGACTTACAGTTCCCGCGATGGACACCGTGCGTGTCGGCTTCGTCGGGCTCGGAATGCGGGGAGCGGACGCAGTCTCCCGCTACACCTGCATCCCGGGGGTGAAGATAACGGCCCTCTGCGATGTGGAGGCAGACAGAGTCGAGGATTCGAATAAGAGATTGGAAGCCGCAGGCTTCCCGAAAGCTGCCTGCTACAGCGGAAGTACCGAAGCGTACCGCCGGCTCTGCGAGCGCGAGGATGTGGACCTCGTCTATGTCTGCACCGACTGGAAGAGTCACGTTCCGATCGCGCTCTACGCTATGGAGCACGGCAAGAATGTCGCCGTCGAAGTGCCGGCTGCCGCATCTCTGGAGGACATCTGGGCGCTCGTCGATATGTCCGAGAAGACGCGGAAACACTGTATGATGCTGGAAAACTGCTGCTATGACTTCTTCGAGATGACGGTCCTGACTATGGCGCAGAAAGGCGTGCTGGGCGAAATCATCCACGGCGAAGGCTCCTATCATCATAATCTCGACCCGTTCTGGGACGCCTATTGGAACAATTGGAGGCTCGATTTCAACAGGACCCACAAGGGAGACGTATATCCCACCCACGGTCTCGGGCCTGTATGTCAGGTTATGGGAATCCACAGGGGCGACCGCTTCAAGACGCTCGTGGCGATGGAGACCGGGGCTGTGAACGGTCCCAAGCACGTGGAGGCCCGCACGGGAGAGAAATGCGATGACTTCCAGAACGGCGACCTCACTATGACTATGATTTCCACCGAAAAGGGCCGGACCATACTCGTGGAGCACGATGTGATGACTCCGCGGCCTTACGACCGGATGTATCAGATCGTGGGAAGCGAAGGCTATGCCGGGAAATATCCTGTACGGCAGCTCTGCCTGCGCGAGAATGCCCGTGAAGGTGCAGCTGTCGACTACTCGGATCTCGGAGGAGAGAAAATCTACTCCGGAGAAAGTCTCGACCGTCTTATGGAGCAGTACCGGAATCCTGTCCTGACTCCCGAGCTCGAGGCTCTCGCGCGGGAGGTCGGCGGACACGGAGGGATGGATTTCATTATGGACTACCGTCTCATCTATTGCCTGAGGAACGGCCTGCCGCTCGATATGGATGTCTATGATATGGCCGAGTGGTGCTGTCTTACCGAGCTCGGGAAAATATCTATGGAGAACGGGAACGCCCCGGTCGAGGTCCCGGACTTCACCAGAGGCGAGTGGAACCGGCTCGAAGGCTTCAGTTACGCCTTCGCCGAGGCTGAGTAAGAGGCCGGAGCAAGGGTCTCTGAGTTAAGAGCAAAGCAAGGAGCTCTGAGTAAGGTGCAGAGCAAGGTGGCGTATAAGCAACTATATTTTTCGACATAGCAGATGCAGAAGATTCTGATAGTGGAGGATGACAGCGACATCCGCGAGATTCTGAGTTTCAACCTGGAAAACGCCGGTTATGAGGCCCTGAGCGCCGCATCGGCAGAGGAGGGTCTGAAGCTCTTCACTCCCGATATGGGACTCATTCTTCTGGACGTGATGCTCCCGGGACTCAGCGGCTACCAGATGGCCCGCAAGATCCGCACGGAACAGGGTAGCGATGTCCCCATCGTGTTCCTTACTGCCCGCACTGCGGAAAACGACATTCTCACCGGCTTCTCCGCCGGAGGAGACGACTACATCTCCAAGCCGTTCTCGGTGAATGAAGTTCTTGCGAGAGTGAAAGCGGTGCTCAAGCGCAGCAGGAGCGCGGGACATACTTCGACGGGGATTCTCGCCGCCGGACCGCTCGCTATGGACCCCTCGACAGGGAAAGCCACCCTGGAGGGCAGAGAACTTCAGTTCTCCCGCAAGGAATTCGACCTTCTGGCACTTCTTGCCGGATCCCCCGGCCGTTATTTCTCCCGCGCCGCGTTCATCGGCGAACTGTGGAAAGACTCCCCTTATGTTCTCGACAGGACGGTCGATGTGCACATCGCCCGTATCCGCTCGAAACTGGGCCGCCATCATAATCTGGTAAAGAACCGCAGCGGTTTCGGCTATTATCTGGACAGCAGCTATGAAATCGATGATCATTGAGATAGTCCTCGCCGTGCTTGCCGCCGTCCTGGTGTGGGTCATCATCGACTGGACCCGCAGCAGAGCGCGCATCCGCTCCGAGCAGGAGGCCCGCAAGCTGAAGCACGACCTGACGGGCAACATCTCCCACGAACTCAAAACCCCCGTGAGCAGCATCCGGGGCTATCTCGAGACTCTCGTGAACAATCCCGACCTCCCCGAGGACAAACGGCGGTTCTTCATAGAGCGCTCCTACCTGCAGTCGCTCCGCCTCACGGAAATGATCAGCGACATCTCCCTGATAACCAAGATGGAAGAAGCTCCGGACCAATTCAGTCTGGAATCAGTGAACATAAGGGACAGTTTCGAGGAGGTGATGGAGGAACTCTCCGGGAAGATCCGGGCGCATAACATTAAGGTGGAGAACCTTCTTCCTCCGGTCCATATCTCCGCGAACTATAATCTTCTCTATGCCATTTTCCGCAATCTTCTGGAAAACAGCATCAAATACGCCGGTGACGGCAGCAGCGTGAGGATTTCAG
Source organism: Bacteroidia bacterium (assembly GCA_030529945.1). Lineage (GTDB taxonomy): Bacteria > Bacteroidota > Bacteroidia > Bacteroidales > UBA932 > Cryptobacteroides. Next base: position 20,154 of record JAUMVX010000016.1, read on the forward strand.
TACGGCTCGGGGCCGATGAGGATGTCTTCGACTACTCGGACGACGGCAAGGGCGTGCCCGAGGAAGAACTCTCCCGCATCTTCACACGTTTCTACCGCCTCAACGAAGACCGGGGAGGCACTTCCGGCGGTTCGGGCCTCGGACTCTCCATAGTCCGTAACGCCGTTCTCTTCCACAAAGGCAGCATTACCGCCTACCTTCCGCAGGGTGGCGGTCTGGGCTTCAGATTCTCCATAAGGAGGTAGGTTCTGCGGTTCCGTCGGGGACGCGCATACCGTCATGCCCGACCTGCTCGGGCATCCCGTGTCTCGAAGGGATTGCCGGTCGGAGC
>JAUMVX010000016.1:20494-49913 GCA_030529945.1 Bacteroidia bacterium
CCGGCAATGACGATAGTCGTAACAGGATTGGACGGAAAAAGGCGGCCCCCGATGGGGACCGCCCGTTTTCCGTCCGTTATGACTTATTTCTTCTGCGCGTCTATGGTGCGGAGCATCTCCTGGACTGCCGCCTGAAGCTGCTTGTCCTCGCCTCGGAGCGAAGAAGCCGGGTCGTTGTACACGAGGATGTCCGGCTCGATCTGCTGATTCTCCAGCACGCTGCCGTCGCGACGGCTGATGGAAGTCACCTCAGGGATGCCGAAGATGAGGCTGTTGTCTATCTGGGTCTCCCACCATACAGCTGTCATAGTGCCCGGAACCGGCGCACCGATGAGCTTGCCCAGGCCGAGCTCACGATAGACATAAGGGAAGCCCGAAGCATCGGAGTAGTTGTCCTCGCAGATCAGCACGCAGGACGGCTTCAGCCACTTGCTGTAAGGCTCGGTGCCGATATACTGCCCGCGCGGCACGAAATCTATGTATCCCTTGCCGCTGAGGAAAGTAGCGAGGTCATCGTGCAGCCAGCCGCCGCCGTTGTGACGGGTATCCACTATCAGGGCTTCGCAGGTGCGGTACTTGCCGAGAGCCTTCGAATAGACCTCACGGAAGCTCTCCGAGTCCATTCCCTTCACGTGAACGTAGCCCACGCGGCCGCCGGAAAGCTTCCGGACCATCTCCTCGCGCTGACGCACCCATCTGGTATAGAGCTGGTTCTGGTCGGTGAAGGTGGACTTCACGCGGATGTCCACAGTCTTGTTTCCGCCCTTGTTCACAGTGAGCAGCAGGTTCTTTCCGGCCTTGTTCGCAAGCGGATCCCAGATGGACTCCTGCGCCCCTATCTCCACGCCGTCTATGGCCTCGATGACATCGCCCGCCTTTATCTCCGGATCCACGAGAGTCAGGCAGCTTCCCGGAAGCACTTCCTTTATCCTCAAGCCCTTGCCGGTATACTGCGTGTCGAAGATGACACCGAAATGAGCGGTATTCTGACCGCCGCGATAGTAATAGCGCGCGCCGGTGTGGGAGGCGTTCAGCTCGCCGAGCATCTCGGAAAGCAGGTCGCTGAAATCGAAGTTGTTCTTTATGTGAGGCAGGAACTGCGCGTAATTGTCTCTGAAGCCGTCCCAGTCTATGCCGTGGATGTTCTCGTCATAGAACTTCTCCTTCACCTGCTTCCAGGCGTGGTGGAAGATGTACTCCCGCTCTGCGGCCGGCAGGTAGTCATACTCTGCAGTGAAACTCAGGGACTTGGAGCTGCCGGAATTCACGTCGATGCGTGAGATGCCCGAACCCGAGAGTACGAAGAAGTACTTGCCGTCCCTGTCCGGATAGAAGGAACCGTAGACATTCTTGGTGATGACTTTGATATTGCCCTTCTTCACGTCCAGCATACAAAGGTCCGAAGAGCTTTCGAGTCTCTGGACATAATAGAGCTTCTTGCCGTCGTCTGTCAGATAATGGTCTCCCAGACGGCCCGAGCTGCGGGTCAGGCGCACGATGCGGTCATCCCTGCTGTCCAGGTCGAGAACGAGTTTCTCCATCTTGTTCTTTTCGGCCTTGACGCTGTCTTTCGCCTCCTTCTTCTCTTCCTTCTTCAGCTCTTTTTCGCTCTTGAGCAGCTTGTCCAGCTCGTCAGCCTCCTCGTTCCTGGTGAACTCGAAGTAGGCCCTGGCATCGAAGAACATAGCATAGATGTCATCCTCGGCACCCCAGCTTCCGTGGCTGCGGTAGCCGTATTTGTCCGATGTCCAGGTCATAGCCTTGCCCTTCATAGCCCAGCGGAAGCCTCCGTCGGAGTAGCCGCTGCGGGTCAGGTCGGTGACGGCGCCGGTCTCCACGTCGATGAGAGCCACGTCCGCATTGTTCCAGCCGCCGTTCGCCTGATAGCCGCTCAGTAGATAATGGCTGTCCGGACTCCACTCGAAGCTCTGGTCGCCGTCCTGATAGGAGTAGTTCGCGTTCTTGTCGAGCACGCTCTTCTCCTTTCCGCTCTTGAGGTCCTTCACCACGATTTCAGTGCGGTCGCGAAGGAAGGCCAGCTTCTTTCCGTCCGGAGATACCGCCGGCTGCGAGCAGGTCACGCCTTTCTCGCTCACGAGTTCCTCCTTCATTTTCACCGAATAGGTGAAGTATTTGTCGTTCTTCTCAGTGAGGGATGTCTTGTAGATGCCCCAGCAGCCGTCGCGCTCGGCACCGTAATAGAGCTCGCGTCCGTCCTCGGAGAAGCTGATGCCCCTTTCGCGGCCCGGGGTGTTAGTGATGCGTCGTGTGCTGCTGTAGTCGATGGAGGTGACGAACACGTCCCCGTGTGCCACGATGGCCACTTCCTTGCCGTTAGGCGAGATGGCGATGTCGGATGCGCCGCCCCGGAGCGAACGCTCGATCTTCTCGCGGTCCTGACTGTCCTTGGCGAGTGTCACCGCAAGTTTTTCCGGCTGAGCGCCCTCGCGCACAGTGTAGAGTTCACCGTTGAAGCTGAAACAGAGGGTGTTGTCTGCGGAGACGGAGAGATTGCGCACCGGATGAAGCGAGAATGCGGTTATCTGCTGCGCCTTGCCCGGCTCGCGGATGCTGGCTTTCCAGACATTGAAAGTGCCGCTCTGCTCGCTCAGATAGTAATAGTGCACGCCGTCGGAAGCGAAGACCGGGTTGCGATTCTCGCCCTTGAAAGTGCTGAGCTGAGTGAACTTGCTGTCCGCGCCGATGCCGAAACCGTCGCTCTCGCAGAGCCATACGTCGCGGGTGACGGAGGAGGTGTGGTGCTTTCGGAGGTTATCCTCGTAGCCCTTGTAGTCCTCATAGAGAATGGTGCCGCTCTCATTCACGCTGATGTTGGAGATCGGAAGCGAAGTCACGAGAGTCGATTTCCCGCCGTCGATGCTGACCTTGTAGAGCTCGCCGTCTCCGGGGAAGCCGTCATAGACTCCGTCGCTGCCGAAGTTCGAGCTGAACAGCACCGTGCCGTCCCGAAGGACGGCCAACGGGGTCTCGGATCCCGCGTAGAAAGTAAGCCTTTTCGGCTCTCCTCCCTCGGCGGAAATCACGAAGAGGTCTTTGGAAAGCTCTCTGTATGAGCTGAATACTATCCGCTTCCCGTCAGCGCTCCACAGCGGATCGCTGTCGTAAGCCGAATTAGACGTGAGCTGGACAGCCTGTCCGCCCTTGGCTGACACTATGAAGATGTCGCCCTGATAGCTGAATGCGATTTTTTCTCCGTCCGGAGAAATGCTGCTGCGGCGGAGCCAAAGAGGTGTCGTCTGTGCCTGGACGGCCGCAGAGGCTGCCACAAGCGCAGATACGCAGAGGATTTTTCTGAGATTGAACATATAAGCAAAAATAAAGTGCGTAAAGGTAAGGAATCCCCGGCACCTTTGCAACCCGGTTGCAGGTCTTTTCTTCTACCTTTGCATCCGCGCCGGGAAGGAATGCGTTCCGGCGGAAAGAAAGATATGGAAAGAGAACATAAGATAATGGTCGCGTGCATAGCGCTGTCCGCGGTTCTGCTCGCCGCCTCGTTTCTCACCTCGGGCACTGTCCGGCTCTGTCTCTGCGTCACGGCATATCTGGCGGTCGGCTATGAAGTCATCGCGGACGCGCTGCGCAACATTCTGCACGGGGAGCTTTTCGACGAAAACTTCCTTATGACCGTAGCCACATTCGGAGCCTTCGCGCTCGGGGAGTATCCGGAAGCCGTGGCGGTGATGCTCTTCTTCCAGACGGGCGAGCTGTTCCAGGACATCGCCGTGTCGAGAAGCCGCGCGTCCATCACTTCGCTTATGGACATACGTCCGGACTTCGCCACCCTCGAAAGGGCCGACGGCAGCATAGAGGAAGTCTCTCCCGAAGAAGTCGCGGCGGGCAGCATAATCCTCGTCCGCCCCGGCGAGAAGATTCCGCTCGACGGGACCGTCATAGAAGGCGGCGGAAGTCTGGACACTGCGGCGCTGACCGGCGAAAGCCTGCCCCGCGAGGTCGCCGAGGGTTCCGAAGTGCTCAGCGGAAGCCTGAACCTCACCGGCCTGCTCCGCATCCGCACCCGGGGTTCCTACGGCGAATCCACTGTCGCCAGAATCCTCGACCTCATCGAGAATGCCGATAACGGCAAGGCCGACGCCGAGAAATTCATAAGCAGGTTCGCACACTATTATACACCCGCCGTCGTGGGCGCGGCCGTGCTTCTCGCTGTCATCCCTCCGCTCCTTTTCGCGGGGCAGTGGGCACTCTGGCTGCACCGTGCGCTCATCTTCCTGGTAATTTCCTGCCCTTGCGCCCTGGTAATCTCCATCCCGCTGAGCTTTTTCGCCGGCATCGGCGGAGCCTCGCGCAGAGGGATACTGGTGAAAGGCTCCAATTTCATCGAAGCGCTCGCCGCAGTGAAGACGGTGGTCTTCGACAAGACCGGCACGCTCACCAAGGGCAGTTTCTCGGTCAGCGCAGTCATCCCTTGCGGCGTAAGCGAAGAGCAGCTGCTTGAGACAGCCGCGCTTGCGGAGTGCTGGTCCGACCATCCTGTGGCCGTCTCGCTCCGGCAGGCGTACGGGAAGCCGATAGACCGCAGCAGAGTCGCCGACGTGGAGAATTTCGCCGGAGAGGGCATACGCGCCCGGGTGGACGGGCATAGCGTCTATGCCGGCAACGGCCGTCTGATGCAGCGCGCACTCGTAAGCTTCGACCCTTGCGGAAAGCCCGGAACCATAGTCTATGTGGCCGTAGACGGCCAATTCCGTGGCTCAGTCGTGGTCTCCGATTCCGTCAAGCCCACCTCGGCCGCAGCGGTGAAGGCTCTGCACGATGAGGGTGTATCCAGTATAGTGATGCTGACGGGAGACAGACAGGATGTAGCCGAGGCCGTGGGGAGAGAGGTGGGAACGGACGAAGTCCACGCGGGGCTGCTGCCTGCGGATAAGGTGGAACGTGTCCGGGAGATGAAGATTGAGCGCGGAGGTGCTCTGGCATTTGTCGGAGACGGCATAAACGACGCTCCTGTACTGAAACTCTCGGACGTGGGCATCGCGATGGGCGCGATAGGCAGCGATGCGGCGATCGAAGCGGCGGATGTGGTGCTGATGGACGACAATCCGCTGAAGGTCGCGGAGGGCATCTCCATCTCCCGGCGCACGCTGAGGATAGTCCGTCAGAACATAGTCTTCGCCATCGGGGTGAAGCTGCTGATGCTTGCGCTCGGGGCTCTGGGTCTGGCGAATATGTGGATGGCGGTTTTCGCGGATGTGGGCGTGAGCGTGATTGCGATACTGAATTCCCTGCGGGCTATGCGCACCGGAGGCTGGAGTTAAAACCGCCTGCGCCAGTTTCCGGGAATTTCGTGATGATTATTTTTTGCATCATCACTTATTCCACCTGTTGCATTAGAGTTTTTCCAACCGGAATCAGTATATTTGTCACCATAAAGCAGTAAAGCTATGAGTGACGATAATTATTTGCGTTCTATCGAAGAACTGGAATCTCGGGCATGTAACTGGTGGCCGGTTGAAGTGAGGGAGGAGGCCATAAAACTGAGTATTCTCCAATACCTTCTTGACACACAGGAGAAGTTTATCTCCATTCTGAAACTTGCAGACAAGAGCAAACCGGAGAAAATATTTGAACTTCTTGAGGCATCATCTTTCGACTGTCATTTATTCTTGAAGCATCTGATTCTGCTCACAGACCTCGGTGCGGAGCAGCTTCAGAGAATCAACAAGGAATTTCATAAGCTATTCCCGGACAGGAAGCTCACTTACAGACTTGACCGCAAAGAGGTATCGTATCCCTTTATCGGCCTGCCCACCAAGGGGGCGCTCAATAACAAGAGGATGAGGATTGACTCTTTGGAGCACCTTCGGGCTTCAACTTATGACACGGCAGTTTGCAGAGATCTCGTGATGATGCTCATCTACGGCGCGTCTTCCGTGAGTCCGAGAACACGCGCAGTCCTTTATAAATGCAATTGCAGCGATTATCTGGGAGATGATGTCGCCATAGAGGATTACGTCCGCAAGAATTACATCCGCGTCAGCAAGATAATAGCCGGCAAGGTGTCAAATGACCTTGGAAATAAGGCGCAGGAGTATGCGTTGAAATATCTGTCTGATAAATTGGGTCCCGATTATCGTCTTCAGAGTAACGGGAGACTCCCGGATGTTTCAGAAAATGACGGTAAAACTTGGGCTACATTTGACATTCTTGTCGATTGCGTCAGCAAGAGCGGAAAGTATAAGCAGTATGTCGGCGTGGAGGTTTCTTTTCAAGAAACTTCAAACAGCGTCATCGAGAGAAAGGCAACGCTGGCGCGCAACCGTTTCGTCCAGGTAGCCAGCCGCAGAAGTTATGTTGCATACATTATAGATGGTATCGGCAACTTCTCAAGACGCTCCGCAGTCCGGACCCTTTGCGACAATAGCCATTGCACGGTGGCTTATACGCCTGAAGAGTTTGATGTTCTTACAGATTTTATTCGGGAGAAGCTTGGATGATTCGGTTCGTCGATTTATTTGCCGGTGTCGGTGGCATAAGAATAGGTGTGACTGAAGCCTTAAGTGAGTTCGAAATCCAGTCCAGATGCGTCCTCTCCAGCGAGATTGACGAGAATGCCTGTCTCACATACAAACTGAATTTCAACGAGATACCAGATGGAGATATCCGGATGATTACCGAGTCTGAGCCTTTTGAGCTGCTTTTGGGAGGCTTCCCTTGCCAGCCGTTCTCGTATGCGGGCAAGCGGAAGGGCTTCGGCGATACACGCGGCACTCTGTTCTTTGAAATCGAACGTCTGCTGGAGAAATATCGTCCCAAGGCATTCCTTCTGGAAAATGTCCGCGGTCTATACACGCACGATGGGGGACGGACATTTGAAACCATAATCGGCAAGCTCCACGGCCTCGGATACGGAACATACGATCTGATGTTGAACAGCTCGAATTTCGGTGTTCCCCAGAACAGGGTCAGACTTTATATCGTCGGTATCCTCGGCGCGAATCCCGAAATGACATTAGCGACTAATCTCGGTGCAGCGGATTCCCATCGTTTCAAAGATGAGCATACGCTCTTCGATGACGCCTCGATAAACTGCCGTACCGTGGGAGAGATTCTTGAGGACAATGTCGATGAGAAGTACTACTGTTCGGAAGATTTCCAGAAGCGTTTGAGAAAAGCCGTTGGGGAAGATCTGTCAAGTCTTCACGGTTACAGGATGATGGACTATCGCGGAGGACAATCTCTTCATTCCTGGGATCTCGAACTGCGCGGCGAATGTTCGGATGCTGAGAGAAGATTTATGACACTGCTCATACAGAATCGCCGCAAACCGGAGTTCGGCCGCCATCAAGACGGAAAAAAACTCACATTGGAGCAGATCGGAACATTCTATCCCTATGCTGATATCCTTGACGTGATGGAAAGTCTCAAGGAAAAGCACTACCTCAAGGAAGAGGACGGCAAGTTCAGCCCAGTTTGCGGCAATATGTCATTCGAGGTGTTCAAATTTCTGGACCCGGCCAGCATATCCATCACCTTGACTTCTTCAGACTCCAACCGTCTGGGAGTAATCCAGAATAACAGGGCACGTCACATCACACCGAGGGAGTGCGCCAGACTTCAGGGATTTCCGGATTCTTTCATACTTCATCCTTCCGACCGATACTCTTACAAGCAGTTCGGCAACTCGGTCTCCGTACCGGTCATTACCGCTGTAATGAAAGACTTCATACGTTCCAACCGCGCAGTTCTCGAATGGTGAGCCTGTTTTCTGCGCTTTCGTGTGCCGATTTTGTAAATAATTGACACTCAGTATTGACTTTTAGAAAAATAAGTCGTTTTGGGGTTCCCGACGTGAAAAACAGGAGTGCAATGACGGCCGGAAGGAATATGGTGCGGCGAGGGCCGCGAAAAAACGTTTTATCTTATCCCTTCGATGTATAAAAAGACACCGGCGGCCACGCTTAAAACGTTATTCGTGGCCGTCGATGTACTCGCCGCACATCTACGCCGGATCTTCACTGGAAAAGATACGCCGTGAAGCCTGTCGCCAGCAGTATGGAGAGGGCGAAGGTGGACATCACAAGCATAGGGAGGTAAGGGTCCAGCGCCCTGTCTTCGTATTTCAGCACTCCCCTGAGGTGAAGAATGAAGAGCGGCAGGGTGAGCACGAAGAGAAAGTGCCAGATATAGAACATCCTGCAGAAGAGGGCATAGCACAGAAGGCAGACCCAGCCCAAGGTAATCAGTATGAACTGATAGATCCTGGCCTTCCGCTGCCCGAGCCTGATCGCGGTGGTGACGCGTGTCATAGCATCGGTCTTTATGTCCCGCAGGTTATTCACATTCAGCACCCCCACGCAGAAGAGGCCTATGCCGAGGGCCGGCAGGAGCAGAGCCGCCGACGGAATCTCGTGAGCCAGCACGAAATAAGTCCCGTCCACGGAAACTATCCCGAAGAATATCAGCACCGAAATGTCCCCGAGCCCCCTGTAGCCGTAAGGATTCCTGCCCACGGTATATCGGATGGCCGCCGAAATCGCGAAGGCCCCCAGCAGCTCCAGCAGGATGGCATCCAGCGAGAACAGACTCCCGAAGGAAGCGTATATCATAGCCAGGCCGCTGAGACAGCACATAATGGCATAGAACACCATCATCCCGCGATAATCCCTGTCCCCGAGCACTCCGTATGAATACTGCGGGCCCTGGCGGTCGTCGCGGTCAGTGCCGTGGGTATAGTCTCCGTACTCGTTCGACACATTCGAAAGTATCTGGAGAAAGACAGCGGTGAGGGCGGTGAACACCACCGCCCATACGGACACCCTGTAATCGGCGATCGCGAGACCCGCGCCCGCGATGACTCCGGAGAGGGAAAGGGGCAAGGTCCTGAGCCTTGCTGACTTCAGATAACACTTCGCTTTGCTCATAATATGATTTTATAAGCAGCCGCTCCGGATTCGGAACAGCTGCTATGATTACGTCAGTCGGCCCAGATCTCGTCTATGAATATGAAACTCTGCCCTCCGGCTCCCGGATGCCAGTCCGGAATGGTCCCGAGCTGCGCAGCCTTCACCTTGACGTAGCGGGCCGAAGTACCGGCCGGACACTCCGCCTCGAAGTCCTGAACCTGAATCTCATAGTCCCGAGGGTCTACGCCATTCTCCATTCTGGAGAGAAGGGTATAGTTCTCTCCGTCCTCTGACAGATAGAACTCCACCTCGCGCGGCATCCATATCCAGGAGCGCGCGTCCTGGCAGAAGCCGGCTCCGACCTTGTGAAGCTCGCGAATCTCAAGCAGATCCACCACAGCCTCGAAATCCTCGCCCTGATAGCCCTGCCAGCCGCCGGTCCTCCAGTTCAGTTTTCCTCTCCTGCCGTCGATGAGCCCGTCATCGCCTCCGGCATTGTACTGAGGATTGTAATGCCCGCCTATGCTGACCTTCCTGTCACTGTGCAGCTTATGCACGCTGCACTTGACCTTGAAACTCGGCAGAGAGAACTCATCCTCGTTCCAGGCCTCCAGAGCCGCGCTCCGGGTGAGGGTGAAAGGCCCGCTGTACTCCACAGGCTCCCCCTCCCCTATCCGGTACAGGGCACGGCCGCCGGAAGGGATGTTCGCTATGCTCACCTGCACGCTGTCCTCGAACATATCATTGTCCAGGACGAAAACCGGATTCTCCACCGCCGTCTCCCCTATGCAGGACTGCGGACGGTCCTTTTTCTCGGAGCCGAAGCTCTCGTCAGGAACAGGACTCATCGAGAGCTGAAGGCGTCCGCCCGAGATGATGTCGGAAAATTCGAGATAGGAGCGGGTATAAGGGACTCCGCCGAGCGTGGCGCCGCTGATGTACGGGCAGTCGTCAAGGGCCTGTCCTTCAGGAGTCCGGGCGGAGATGACGAAACTGCGCCCGTCCTCGAGATTCCATTTCACCTCGGAGAAAAGAGGCGAGCCGAGCACGAGCTGCGTGCTTCCCGGGGTGACGCTGTACAGTCCTGCGGCACTCATCACGTACCAGGCCGACATCTGTCCGCAGTCATCGTTACCGCAGAGACCGTCCGGCGAGTCATCATAGAGGGTGGTGAGGATTTCACGCACCTGCTTCTGGGTCTTCCAAGGCTTGCCGGCATAGGCATAGAGATACGCCACGTGATGACTCGGCTCGTTGCCGTGGGCGTATTGGCCGATCAGGCCGGTTATGTCGACTTGAGTGCGCCCGGAAGTGCGCGACTGCGCGGAGAAGAGAGCGTCGATCTTGTCGCAGTAGGCTTCATCCCCGCCGAGCAGCACGATGTGTCGCTGCACGTCCTGAGGCACGAAGAAGCTGTATTGCCAGGAGTTGGCCTCGGTGAAATGGTTGTTCACCTCGCGCGGGTCGAACGGGGTCTGCCAGCGGCCGTTCAGGCGCGCGCGCATAAATCCGGTCGAAGCGTCGAAGCTGTTCGCCCAATATGTCGCATATCTGCGGAATTCGGCGGCCGTCGCGGCGTACTCCGCATTCCCCGGATGCTTCTGGAGTAGCATCTGCGCGACACGGCTCACGCACCACGCGTCGTAGGCATACTCGAGAGTCTTGGAGACTGACTCGTGCTCATCGTCAGCGAGGATGCCCCCGTTCGCGTAGAAGCTGTCGAGTCCGTACTCGTGCTTTTTCGCTGAAGCGACCATCGCTTCCAGCATCCGCTCCGCATCGAAGTCTATCCCCTTGGCGAGCGCATCCGCTATCACGGAAACGCTGTTATAACCTATCATACAGTTAGTTTCGTACCCGGCAAGCTCCCATATCGGAAGTTTTCCGCACTCATCGTAGATGCTCTGGAAAGTCTTGAGAAAGTCCTTCGTGCGTTCGCGCTCAATGATGGTAAAAAGCGGGTGAAGGGCGCGGAAGGTATCCCAGAGCGAGAAGATGTGATAGCGCTCGAAGCCCTCCGCCCTGTGCACCTCGCGGTCCATACCCCGGTACTCCCCGTTATAGTCGGAGTAGAGACTCGGGTGAATCGCAGAGTGGTACATCGCGGTATAGAAGGTCCTGAGACGCTCCGTGTCGGCGGATGTCACCTCTATCTTGCCGAGATAGGCGTTCCACGCGGCGAGAGCTGCCTTGTGCGCCTGATCGAGATTCCTGTAGCTGTCGGCGAGGAGATTTCCCCTGGCGTTTTCGACGGAGACTGACGAGATGCCCACGCGCACGCCGACCATCTGTCCGTTACGATGCCTGCTCCCGCGCTCGAATTCGAGAAGCGCTCCCCTGTCACCGAAATTCTTCATCCGCGCTATCGGGACGCTGAACTCCATATAGAAATACAGGTCCTGGTCCTGAGACCAGCTGGAGGAGCGGCGGCGGCCGCAGATGACCGTCCTGCCCTCGCCTTCCGCAGTCACTGTCTGCTCCGTCCGTTCAGCGAAAGGATAGAATGAAATGAAGGAGTCCAGAAGGACATCCCTGTGATTCAGGTCGATGATAATCTGCGGGACTGCGCCCTTTTCGAAGATGTATTCGTGATAGCCGCTGCGTCTGCCGACGGAAAGGCGGGCTGTCACGGCCGGAGCGTCCAGATAGACAGCATAGAAGCCCGCCGAGGCCGTTTCCCGGCTGTGCGAGAAAGTCGAGGCGTAGGCGTTCCGGTCGAGGGTCTCAGAATCATAATTCCTCACGGGCATTACAAGCACGTCGCAGAGGTCGTCGCAGCCCGTTCCGCTGAGGTGAGTGTGGCTGAAGCCGTAGATGAGGGAGTCGGAGTAGTGGTAGCCGGAGCATCCGTCCCAGTCTCCGCTGCGCGGACGCGTGTCGGGGCTGAGCTGCACCATCCCGAAAGGCCAGACGGCACCCGGGAAGGTGTGCCCGGTGAAGTCGGTTCCGACCATAGGATTCACGTAAGAGGCGGGCGAGGTCTGCGCGGTGCGCGCAAAAGACATTGTGGCCAGCAAGCCGGCCAATGCCGTAACGAGTAGATGTCTTTTCATAAGGCACTCGGGTTTTTCATTTCCGGCAAATATATCAAAAAATTCGCAATGCCGCCCCGCTCCGGTATCTACAATGACATCCTTATTCCCACTATGAACTGTCTGCCTTTCAGCCTGGAGGATACTGAGACAGTCCGGAATTCACTGACGTATTTTCTCGTGAACTCACGGCAGTCGAATACATTGCGGCATTCCGCCAGGACCGTCAGCTTCTGGAACTGCCGGGAAACCGACAGCTTGAGCAGCGGAGGGTTGGATACTGACTTATCGACAGTATCATCGTAGCGATAATGTGCAGATGCCATAAGTGAGTACGATCTGAACGGGGTCAGAGAGAGCGAGGCAGAAGTTGTGACCGTATTGCTACCGGTATTTGACGCCCCCCGGATCTTTGTTCCGGTCCACTCTGTTTTCGAATCCATCGAAAGCCATTCGACAGGACTCATCCTGAGATTAAGGGTTGCCTTGAAGACATCTGTCCGATAATTCCGCAACTGGGACTGCAGATACAGCCTGTTGTCCGACCTCTGCCATCCTCCATTCAGTTCCACCACGAATAATCTGGTTCCGAAGAATTTGCTCAATGAGGAATTCAAACCATAACTGCCCGAGGACAGTTTCGCGTCCCTGTAGCCGGTCAGCGTGACCAGATCGGAATACCTGCTCTCTGAGGTTCTATCCGACCTGTTCCGATAAAAGGACGCGGCAATGGTCGCGTAGAACATCGAGATATTGTCAGAAAATTTGAGTGAGAAGGTCGAAAACAGTCCGCTTCTCTCCGCCAGGCTGTCGGGATATGAAACGGTCCTGTAATCTGTCATCACGGCAGCGGGAAAGAGGGTTTCAACATCTGATCTGGAGCGATCATAATACAAGCTGGCGTGTGCCTTCAAGTCCGGAGTGACAGCTCTCTCCAGACTGAGGGAAGGTGACAGAGAAGGATAAAACAAGTCAGGGGAAGCGTTGTTGCGGGAAACAGCGTGCAGTTTTAGCGGTAATGCCGCCCTGGCCTCTGTCTTGCCGATGAAAAACTTCATCTCCGCCCTGAGTCCGGGGGAAACGGAGAAGATGTCGAGGGCGGCTCCATCTCCCGGGTCTATAGTGTCGAACCCGGTCAACTCTGATTTCAGGCCGAGATATTCCATATTCAGCTGCGCACCCAGATTCAATTTCAGTCCTCCCGCAGACAGAGCGTAAGTTAAGCCGTTCTCCGACACGAAAGCTTCACGCCTGAAGGATTGGTGGGCGTCGAAGGCATCCGTCGTGTAAATGCCCGAATGGTCACTGTGCACGAAATCGGTGATGCTGCCCAGTGTCAAGGCACGGCCGGAAGCTGTGCGGAAGGTCACATCCAGGTCGTTTGAAATCTTGCAGGAAGGGAGTCTGTAATGTTGAACACCGTCATTCACAGGTCCGCTGACTGTTCCTGAATTCGACCTGAACTGTCCCGAGAACGACAATTCATTCATCATATATTTCTTTGACGAATTGTTTTCATAGGTAACTTTACCGGACGCGTAACACTTCTCGTCATCGGAGGTATGGTCTTCCATTATGGTCATCGACTGCCCGTCGCCGAAGGAGATCCATTCTGAAGATGAGGATGATTCGTCATAACGTTCCGCCGCCATCTGCAGCGAAGCTCTCAACTGCCTGTCATCGTCAATCCGTCTCAAATGATTTATGGAAGCTATGGCCGAAAGATTATCGTACCAATATTCCTGAGGAAGCGGAAGAGATGTTCTCGACGGATCCAGTCTCGTCCTGAAATCCTTTTCGAGCATATTGTCTGAAATGAGATAGACTCCCGCCTTGCCGGCATACTGCTGCTGCAGCAGCTCCCGGAGAACATCTTCGCCGACATTGTTCCCTTTAGCCAAGTACAGGTCCTGAGATTTGGCGGAGAACCGCGTCACGAGAAGCCTCGCATCGAAAAGAGGGAAGCGGGGTGCTCCGAAGAGCGCATCCGAGGTCATCATCCAGACATTTTTCGCGCTCTCCTTAAGTATGATGTTCACAGCGCTTTTATCGGTGTCCGACACTCCGGAGAGAAGCTTTTTCGGCTGATGGTGTTTAAGCACTTCGACACTTGACACCATATCCGGAGAGAGGTTTCCGGTAACCACGCCATAACGGTTTCCCATTAAATCCAAGCCTTCGACATAAAACCTGACGATATAATCGCCTTCGTAGCGTATTCCGCCTGAAGGAGTTACGCTGAGTCCGGGGATTTTTGCCAACAAGTCCCCGAGAACCCTCTCCGAGCCGTCAGCAAAAGCGGCGGCGGCAAAAACCAAAGTATCTCCTTTTTCCTCTATGGCGGAGGCCGTTACCTTGGATTCACGTATTGTCAAGGCTTGCTGGCGGAGCATAATGCGGAACGGAGGGGTCCGGCCGTCGAGTACAAGCGTTTTCGATGCATATCCCAGACAAGTGACAGTAATCCTGTCGGCCGACTTACCCTCGGGGACTTTCACGGCAAACGAGCCGTTCTCATCAGACATCGCATAACCCGTCATCGATGTTCCGTCATAGGCATAAACGAAAGCGCCCACGACAGGAATGTCGCCATCCGTATCATAGACGCTTCCTTCCAACACGTTCTGCGCAAGGCTTGCGTGAATCGGGATGCACAATGCACATACAGCCGTCATCAGCTGCATCAGGAACAATCTATTTCCCCTGCCAATACGCATCCGGAATCAATGGAATGTATGTTTTCGCCTTATTCCCACCGGCAGCGCCCTCGCGGCTCTGTCCGTACAGAATGCCGTTTACCTTGGCAAAGTACTCCATATCGCGGCGATATCTCGAATGCATCGTTTCCATTTCTTTCATCGGTAAAGCATATACTCTGGATGCCGGCCTCGATTCCTTTGCTTTCCGGTAGGAATTATCCTCATCCAGACGTCCGCGCCCGATACGCTCTACACCAATGAGCCTGAAACTAATTATGCTCTCGGAATCTTCAGCATAAACTATCAGCCCGGGTGTGCCCCATAGCAGCCAGGGTCCTATGTTTATGGGAATCTCTTCAGTATACCATAAAGACCATTCGCGCCCGAGGAATACCCCGCCCGCCTTTTTGCATTGATATCCGGACTGCTCATCCCTCTCATCAGCCAATACCCACTGCGGCATTTCCATCGGCATTGTACCATAAAAGGCCGTCACATCAAAATAATACAAGTTAAATGTACCGCCGGTGAAATCAATCCACGCTTTATCATTGGGTGCAGAGCCGGAAAGACGCGTTCTTTGCCCATAAGCTTCTTCATCCGCCACATTACCGTTTTTGTCGAAAGCTATGACATCGAGGGAATCTTTCAGAAAAGAAACTTCATTATAGAAGAAAGCCGACTTTCCGTCGAAATCAAGTTTCATTTCACTCCCACGATAGGAATTGCCGGCTACATCCCTTTTCTGCTGCTGCATATATGTGAATCGGAAACAGTTCTGCCCCCGGGTCGAGAACGACACGAAAACGATGCAAAGTATGCAAAACAGTCTTCTCATACGTGGGACAAATATAATTATTTAAAACGAAAAAACATAGCATTTCACCTTTTCTGATAATATTCACATTATCTGATTCAAGCTGAACACCGCTGCTGTTTTTTGCGGAATGTGGGTAAGAATTATACGATTCCGACGGCTACAGGCATATTTTTATTATATTTGTGGCGAAAACCGCGTTACTGCGTACTTTAAACCGCATATCTCATATGAA
Source organism: Bacteroidia bacterium (assembly GCA_030529945.1). Lineage (GTDB taxonomy): Bacteria > Bacteroidota > Bacteroidia > Bacteroidales > UBA932 > Cryptobacteroides. The sequence continues at coordinate 36,160 of JAUMVX010000016.1, forward strand.
GTTCAAGTTCCTTTTATCCGCAGCCCTCACCGTCATTCTGACAAGTTCCGGCTGCGGAGCCGGAAAGCCGGAGAAAGTCACTGTCGGGGCGGAGAGAACCTCCGAATACACAGAGTCCCTGAAGGGACGTAGAGTAGCCCTGTTCTCGAATCAGACGGGCGTGGTGGGCGACGAACACGTGCTCGATCTCCTTCTGAGGGAAGGCGTAGACGTCGTCACCATTTTCTCCCCGGAGCACGGATTCCGGGGAGATGCCGATGCCGGGGAGAGCGTCAGCAGCAGTGTGGACGAGAAGACTGGAGTGAAGATAGTCTCGCTCTACGGGACCGGCTTCGACTATGCCGACAGCACCAACTTCAAAGATATCGACATAATAGTCAGCGACATACAGGATGTGGGACTACGTTTCTACACCTATTATGTGACTATGGTGAAGCTGATGGAGAGCGCGGCGCGTTTCGACAAGAGCTTTCTGGTTCTGGACAGGCCGAACCCGAACGGAATGTACGTGGACGGCCCCATTCTGGATATGAAATACCGCTCCGGCGTGGGCAGACTCCCCATCCCTGTAGTGCACGGCCTCACCCTCGGCGAGATCGCCCTTATGGCGAACGGAGAGGGCTGGCTGGATGACGGCCTGAAAGTGAAGGACCTGAAAGTCGTCGGATGTGACGGCTACACCCACCAGACCAGATACATCCTGCCGGTAGCCCCGTCGCCGAACCTCAAATCAATGCACGCCGTCTATCTCTACCCGTCCCTCTGCTACTTCGAGGCCACCAAGGTCAGTCTGGGCCGGGGCACGGACAGCCCTTTCGAAATCTACGGCCATCCGGACTTCAAGGCGGAGGGAGAACAGCTCTACAGTTTCACTCCGGTAAGTATGCCGGGAGCCAAGGAGCCTCCGCAGATGGGCAATCTCTGCTACGGACGCGACCTTCGCGGCATTCCTGACGAGCAGATTATCGCCGGCGGCCTGGACCTTTCATATCTGATAGACGCCTACCGCCACATAGAAAACCACGAGAGTTTCTTCCGCTCCTTCTTCGAGCTGCTCATCGGCCGCGGGGACATCCGCTCTATGATAGAGGAAGGCCGAAGCGCGGAAGAAATCAAGGCCACCTGGGCCGATGACGTGGAGACCTTCAAGGTCCTGAGAAGAAAGTATCTCCTTTACGAAGAATAATATGACTCCATTTACGATACTCGCCACCATAGCGGCGTACTTCCTCCTGCTGTTCATCATCTCCTGGGCGGTGAACCGCCGGAAAGACACCGACTACTTCGGAGGAAAGCAGACCCCGTGGATCATAGCCGCCATCGCGGCGATGGGAGCACCCATCTCGGGCGTGACATTCATCTCGGTCCCGGGTATGGTCATCGACAAGGGATGGTCCTACCTGCAGATGGTTCTAGGCTTCGTAATCGGCTACATCATAATAGCCTACGTTCTGGTTCCCCTGTTCTACAGGAAAAATCTCGTCTCCATCTACGGCTATCTCGACGAGCGCTTCGGAGTCTCCACCCACAAGACAGGCGCGTGGTTCTTCTTCATCTCCAAGATGCTCGGAGCCTCCGTACGCTTCTTCGTAGTCTGCATCGTGCTCCAGAGCCTCGTCTTCGGGCCGCTCGGCTTCCCCTTCGCGGCCAATGTAGCCATAACCATCGCCCTCATCTGCCTCTACACGGCCCGGGGCGGAGTAAAGACGGTGATCTGGACGGACACCCTCAAGAGCCTCTGCCTCATACTCTCCGTGGTGCTGTGCATCATAGTCATCGCCAAGGCGCTGGGCGTGGAAGGTCTCTTTTCCGCAGTGGCCGCCGACGAGAGTTCCCGCATATTCTTCTTCGATGACCCTAAATCCGGAATCTATTTCTGGAAACAGTTCCTCGCCGGCATCTTTATGGTCATCGCCACCACCGGGCTGGACCAGGACCTGATGCAGAGAAACCTCAGCTGCAAGAACTACAAGGATGCGCAGAAAAGTCTGATTTTCAGCGTATTCACCCAGGCCATAGTCATAACCTTATTCCTCATTCTGGGATGCCTCCTGCTGCTTTACTACCGCAGCAATCTGGGCGACACGGCCGCCCTCGGATCGAGCGACAACCTTTTCGGAGCCGTCGTAGCCTCCGAAGGTATGCCTGTCATCGTGGGCATACTCTTCATCCTGGGCCTGATATCCGCCTCCTATTCGGCCGCCGGCTCAGCCCTTACGGCCCTCACCACCTCCTTCACGGTGGACATACTGAAAACCGACCTCAAGTCGGAGGAGATGAAAAAGAAGCGCAAGGCTGTACATTATTCTATGGCCGTAATGATGGGACTCGTCATCATAGTCTTCAACATCATTAACAGCCAGGATGCCATCAGCGCAGTCTATACCCTCGCAAGCTACACCTACGGCCCCATCCTCGGTCTGTTCTGCTTCGGAATGTTCAGCCGCAGGAGCGTCCGCGACAGATGGGTGCCGCTCATCTGCGTCGCGGCCCCGATCATCTGTTTCCTAGTCAGATACGCCCTTCTGCACTGCACCGGCTACGTAATGAGCTTCGAGCTGCTGCTGCTCAACGCCGCGCTCACCATACTCGGACTCTTCGCGCTTTCGCGCAGGACTGCATAAGTGAATACGGCTATGTATAGAAAAATAAGAATATCGTCGATTCTCTGCGCAGCGTTTATAGTCTGCGGCGCGACTCTGTCCCCCGTGTCGGCGCAGGACAGTTCTGACCATAATGTATATTACAAGGGAGGCATCACCCGGGGAGACCCTTCCCGTAAAAGCATCTGTCTGGTGTTCACCGCCGCCGACAGGGCGGACGGGACGAAGCCCATCATCGAGGCTTTGAAAAGGCACGGGGTAAAGGGGGCTTTCTTTTTCACGGGAGTGTTCTTCGAAAGGTTTCCGGACGAAGTTCGCACCCTGCTCGACGAGGGACACTATGTGGGAAGCCACAGCTACGGGCATCTGCTATATGCCCCGTGGGAGAACGGCGATTCCACGATCGTGAGCCGGAAGGAGTTCACGGACGATATGGCAAAGAGCTTCGCCAAGATGGGCGAATTCGGCATCACCGCAGAAACTTCCCCCTACTGGATTCCACCATACGAGCACTATAACGACACTATATCGAAGTGGTCGGCGGAAATGGGCCTCAAGCTGATGAACTATACCTCGGGGACGAGGACGAACGGAGACTACACCACTCCGGATATGAAAAGCTATATGAGCAGCGACTACATTATGAATTCCGTCCTGGAGTATGAGAGGACGCATACGGACGGTCTTAACGGCCATTTTATGCTCATACACCTCGGAACTTCTCCGCTGCGCACCGACAAGTTCTACAACCGTCTGGATGAGCTGATAGTCAAGTTGGAAGACCTGGGCTATGAGTTCGTCAGCGTGAAAGATATGATTGAAAACCAATAATTATGAAACTTAATCAACTGCTATTGGCTGCAGCGGCAGCCGCCATACTCTGCTCCTGCAGCGGCGGGACGGCCCTGCGGAGCTGCGAGGACTTCAACTTCGGCTGGCGCTTCACCCTCGGCGACTCCGAGAGGATGGCCGAAGTGAACTTCGACGATTCGCAGTGGCGCGAACTGCATCTGCCGCACGACTGGTCGATAGAGGGCGAATTCTCGAAAGACAACCCTTCCACTCCTGCCGGAGGTGCGCTTCCGGGCGGAATCGGCTGGTACCGCAAGCATTTCAGCACGCCGGACCTGAGCGGCGGCAAACGCGTATGGGTGGAATTCGACGGAGTTTTTATGAACAGCAGCGTCTATGTGAACGGCCGGCTGATGGGCACCAGACCATACGGCTACAGCTCGTTCTGCTACGACATCACCGACGCGCTCACCCCCGGGAGTGGCTCGGACAACCTCATCGCCGTGCGCTGCGACAACGCCCTGCAGCCTAACTCGCGCTGGTACGCCGGCTGCGGAATCTACCGCGACGTGCGCCTGAGCACAGTACCGCAGACCCACATCGCGTGGAACGGCATATTCGTGCGGACTTCGTCCAATGAAGATGTTCACATCACGGTGGAACTCTTCCACGGCGGGCAGCAGTGCGAGGCTCTCATCGCGCAGAGGGTGCTCGACGCTGAGGGCAAGGCGGTCGCGACAAGCGAAAAACCGCTCACCCTTCAGCCCGGCGAAAACATTCTGGAAGACGGGCTTACGCTTACCGCCCCTCATCTCTGGGACGTGAGCGACCCTTACCTCTATACGCTCGAAACCGAGGTCAGGATTGGCGGCAAAGCCGCCGACCGCCTCCTCACCCGCTTCGGCGTGCGCAGCTGCGAATGGGACAAGGACCGCAGCTTCCTGCTGAACGGCCGCGTGCTCAAGCTGCTCGGAGTCTGCCTGCACCACGATATGGGTGCTCTCGGAACGGCCGTGCACAGAAGAGCGGTCGAGCGTCAGCTCCAGATACTCAAGGATATGGGAGTCAACGCGATACGCACCTCCCACAACCCTCCGGCTCCGGTCCTGCTGGAACTCTGCGACGAGATGGGCTTCGCGGTCATCGACGAGGGTATGGATATGTGGCGCAAGCGCAAGACCGCCTACGACTACTCGCGCTTCTTCGACGAGTGGCACGAGAGGGACATCAGGGACTTCGTGCGGCGCGACCGAAACCATCCGTGCGTCATTATGTGGAGCGCCGGAAACGAGATTCTGGAACAGTGGAACTCGAACGAGGACGACGTAAAGAATCTGACCGCCGAGCAGGCGAACCTGCTGATGAACTTTATGAGTTCGCTGCCTCAGTACGAGAGCGGGGATGACAATCCGAACATATTGCTGACCAAGCATATAGCCGCTATTTTCAAAGAGGAGGACCCTACCCGTCCGGTGACGGCCGGCCTGAACGAGACCGCCCGCTCGAATAACCTCATCCGCAGCAGCGCCCTCGATATCCTGGGCTTCAACTACCACACCTGGGACTACGACAAGGTCCGCGAGTGGTATCCGTCCTCGCCTATGTACGGCTCGGAGACGGTCTCCGGGCTTATGAGCCGGGGAGTGTATTTCCAGCCTTCGGACGTGGAGATGAAAGTTCCCGCCCACTGGAGCCATACCTACGAGACCCCTCACCACCAGTGTCCGGCCTATGACTGCTGGCACGCTCCGTGGTCCGACCTTCACGAATGGGGCTGGTACACCATAAAGGAGAGGCCGTATATGGCCGGCACCTTCGTCTGGACGGGCTTCGACTATCTCGGCGAGCCTACGCCGTACAGCTGGCCTTCACGCAGTTCCTATTTCGGAATCGTGGACCTCGCGGGCTTCCCGAAGGACGTTTACTGGATGTATCAGTCCGAATGGACAGACAAGCCGGTGCTGCACCTCTTCCCTCACTGGAACTGGAACGAGGGCGATGTCATAGATGTATGGGCCTATTACGGACAGGCTGACGAGGTGGAGCTGCTGCTGAACGGCAGGTCCCTGGGCAGAAGCTCGAAGGAGGGTTCCCGACTGCACGCGCAGTGGCTCAGAGTGCCTTACGAGCCGGGAGTCATAGAGGCGGTAGCCTACAGGGACGGCAAGGAGGTGATGCGCGAGCGCCGCGAGACTACGGGAGCGCCTGTGGCTCTGAAGCTTACAGCCGACAGAAGCGTAATCGAGGCTGATGGCTATGACCTGAGCTACGTGAGCGTCGAAGCCGTGGATTCCGAGGGACGCGCAGTTCCGACCGCTGACCTTATGCTGCACTTCTCCGTCAGCGGAGCAGGCGAGCTTGTCGGCGTGGACAACGGAAACGCCGCTGACACCCTCTCCCTGAAGGGCAGCGACAAGGCCCTCTTCAGCGGCAAGGCCCTCGGCATAGTCCGCTCTCTCAGAGGGCGGAAGGGAACAGCCTCGCTCACGGTCACTTCTGAAGCGGGGAACGCCACAATCGACATAAAAACAAAATAATCCATATGTTAAACAACTCAATCTTCGGCACAGCAGGCCGTCTGTTCATCACGGCTGCGGTATTGGCTCTGAGCATCGACGCCTCGGCTCAGCAGGAGCCCAATTATGAGCTCGCCGCACGCTTTTCCATAAACAATATTTCTCAGATGGTGCATTCCACCTCGGTGCGCCCGAACTGGTTCGAGAAGAGCAACCGCTTCTGGTACAGCTGGACGACTGGCGAAGGCACCAAATACTACATCGTGGATCCGCAGACTGCGACGAAAACCGAGGTCTTCGATATGGAGAAGCTCGCGATGCAGCTCACCACCATCACCCGCGACCCCGTGGACGCGCAGCATATTAGGCTCGAGAGATTCGAGCTGAAGAACGATAAGGTCTTCCGTTTCGACGTGCGCGGCACGCAGGAAGTGCGCGACACTCTCTCCAAAGATCCGAACGCGATGACAGCGAAGATCTTCCACTTCGAATACGACATAGCGTCTAAAACCCTCAGCGAATACAAGCCGGAGGATAATAAGTATCCGTTCTGGGCCAATGTGTCACCGGACGGGACCAAGGCTGTCTATGCCAAGAACAACAACCTCTGGTGGATGGACGCCGAGAACCTGAAGAAAGCCGCAAAGGACGAGAAGGATTCCACCATCGTGGAGCACAGAATCACTGAGGACGGCATCCGTGACTATGGCTACGGCTACGGCAGCTACGAGGGTAACACCGACAGCGACACCACCCGCCGGAGCGGCATCGTGCAGATGGCGTGGTCCCCGGATTCCAAGCATTTCGCCACCTTCAAATTCGATATGCGCGAGATCAAGGAATTCTGGGTCATCAACAATCTCAGCAACCCGCGCCCTACCCTGGAGACCTACAAGTACCAGATGCCCGGCGAACCGAGCCCCAAGGAGGAGCTTTACATCTTCAACATCGAGGACGGTACTTCCAAACACATCAAGTCAGTCGCCTTCAAGGGGCAGGTCGGAGACTTCCAGTTCCGTACGCAGACCGCCGCGGACAGATACCGCGATTACCGGTCCTGGGTGTGGGCCGGTGACAACGACGGCTTCTACTATGACCGCACTTCGCGTGACGCGCACAGGATAGACATCTGCCGTGTGGACATCGCTTCCGACTCCACACGGACCATCCTCAGCGAGAGGATGAACACATACCTCGAAGGAAGGAGACTGCGTCTCATAAGGAACGGCTCACAGCTCATCCAATGGAGCGAGCGCAACGGCTGGGCCAATCTCTACCTCTACAACGCCGACGGCACGCTCGTGCGCAACCTCACCGAGGGCGCCTATCACGTGGAGGACGTTCTCGGCGTGAACGAGAAGGAAGGCTACGTGCTCTTCAGCGCCTGCGGAGTAAACAAGGGCGAGAGCCCTTACCAGATGCACACCTACCGCGTAAGCCTCAACGGCGGAGCCATCAGGCAGCTGGATATGGACGATATGGACGTGAGCGCATACGCCTGCGATGACGCCACATATTTCGTAGCTAACTGCTCCAGAGTGGATTACGCTCCTGAAATCTATCTCATAGACCGCAACGGAAAGCGGACCCTGCTGGAGAAGGCCGACCTGAGCAAACTCTACGAGGCCGGCTACAGGATGCCGGAGAGGTTCAAGGTGAAGGCGGCCGACGGAGTAACCGACCTCTACGGCGCTATGTACAAGCCTTTCGACTTCGACTCCACGAAATGCTATCCTATCATCGACTACGTATATCCGGGTCCTCAGGTGGAGGCCAACAACATCTCCTGGAGCAAGGGTATGCTCCGCACCGACCGTCTCGCCCAGATCGGCTTCGTAGTCATCACCGTGGGCAACCGGGGAGGCCATCCGAACCGCTCCAAGTGGTATCACAACTACGGCTACGGTAACCTGCGCGACTATGGTCTGGCAGACCAGAAGACTGCTGTGGAACAGCTTGCGGCACGCCACAAATGGATCGACGGCACTAAAGTCGGCATCCACGGACATTCCGGCGGCGGCTTTATGTCCACTGCGGCCATACTCACCTATCCTGATTTCTACACTGCGGCGGTCTCCTGCTCCGGAAACCACGACAACACCATCTATAACCGCTGGTGGAGCGAAACCCATCACGGCATAAAGGAGAAAGTGGCGGACGGCGACACCACCTTCGTCTACAGCATCAAGAACAATCAGGAACTCGCCGGAAAGCTCAAGGGACATCTTATGCTCGTGACCGGCGACATCGACAACAACGTGCATCCGGCCAACACCATCCGCGTGGTGGACGCCCTCATCCGTGCCAACAAGCGTTTCGACCTTCTCGTGCTTCCGGGACAGAGACACAGTTATGACGATATGAACGAGTACTTCTTCTACAGGCTCGCGGATTATTTCAGCGAGTGGCTGCTCGGAAGCTCGCACCGCAGCGAAGTGGACATAAGACAAATGAACAATGACTGATATGAAGAAATTATATTACGTACTTAATCTTGCGCTCCTCCTTACCTTCGGAGCGCAGGCGGGCGCGGCTGAACCTCAGCCCGGAACCAAACTCCGTCCTACCAGGACCGTGCTCCTCTACCCCGAGGGCCAGAGCGTGGATAAGGGCATCATCGAAAACGGCGTAGCGATCACCTCGGGTCCCGGAGAATCGAACGGACTTTCCGGAGAGGAGACGTCGAATGACTGGGGCGATTTCGGAAACATCTCCGACAATGCCAGAATCGACATTTACCTGCCGAAGAAGCCTAACGGGCAGATGGTCATCTCCTGTCCGGGTGGCGGCTACCAGTACGTTTCCGCCTTCAACGAAGGGGCCTACGTTGCCGACCATTTCACGAAAAGGGGCATAGCCGTATGCGTAGTCAAATACAGGCTGCCGAACGGGCATTGGCAGGTGCCGCTTACTGACGTGCAGAACGCATTCCGCTACTGCCGTGCGCACGCGGCCCAGTGGGGCATCAGGCAGATCGGCATCATCGGCTTCTCGGCCGGCGGGCATCTCGCGGCGAGCGCCTCCACGCTTTTCACGGATGAGCTCACGCGCCCGGACTTCTCGATACTGGTTTATCCTGTCATCACGCTGGAAGCGGGCGTGACACACCAGGGTTCGTGCGATGCTCTGATCGGGAGTAAGGACAAGTGGCTCGATGCGAGCCTTCCGCATAGCGTCTATATGAAGAACAAGGCACGGTACGAAGAGCTTCTTCAGTACTATTCACTTGAGAATCAGGTTAGTGCCGACACTCCGCAGACTATGCTCCTGCTGAGCAGCGACGACGGTCTCGTGGTTCCTGAGAACAGTCTCCGTTACTACCGCACCCTGCTCGACAAGAATGTCTCCGCCCAGATTCACACCTTCCCTATAGCCGGACACGGATGGGGCTTCTTCACCTCCGAATTCGGCAACGACCGCCTCGGCGACTACCGGAAAGTGTTCTTCGATGCGATAGACACCTGGCTTGAAAACATAAAATGACATTCTTCTCCGGAGGCGGTGTTCTCCGGAGAAACTGAAGACAGACTATAATGACACTCATCAAATCCATTTCCGGCATCCGCGGAACCATTGGCGGAGCTGCCGGTCAGGCGCTTACGCCTGTTGACATCGTCAAATTCACCTACGCCTACTGCCTCAAGCTGCGCGAACGCAGACCGAAGAGTGCGGGGAGCCGCTACAAGGTGGCGGTAGGAAAGGACGCGCGTCTGAGCGGCGCGATGGTGGAGCAGCTCGTCTGCGGCACTCTTACAGCCTGCGGCGTGGATGTGGTCAAATGCGGCTTCGCCAGCACTCCGACCACAGAAATGGCGGTCACATTCTCCGGGGCCGACGGCGGCATCATCCTCACGGCTTCACACAACCCGCGACAGTGGAATGCTCTGAAACTGCTCAACGAGAGAGGCGAATTCTTGAGCGCCGCAGAGGGCCAGGCCATCCTGGAAGCGGCCGAAGCCGACGACTTCTGCTTCGCGGGAGTGGACGAGCTCGGAAAGATCGAAGGGCACGACTTCACCGAGGAGCATCTCGACGCTGTCCTCGCCCTGCCCGCAGTGGACGCGAAAGCCATACGGGAAGCGCATTTCAAGGTAGTGCTCGATGCCATAAACTCCGTGGGCGGCATCATAATGCCACGCCTGCTGGAGCGCCTCGGCGTGGAATGCGTAAAGCTGAACTGCGAGCCTACCGGCGACTTCGCGCACAATCCGGAGCCGCTGCCCGCGAACCTTACAGACCTTAGCGAAACCGTGGTCAGGGAGAAAGCCGACCTGGGCATCTCAGTGGACCCCGACGTGGACAGGCTCGCCTTCATCTGCGAGAACGGACAGCCGTTCGTAGAGGAATACACTCTGGTGAGCGTAGCCGACTATCTGCTGGAATGCGCTGAGAATGAAGGAGTCAAGAACATCTGCACCGTGAGCAACCTCTCCAGCAGCAGAGCCCTGCGCGACGTGACGGAAAAGCACGGGGGCAAGTACTACGCCTCGGCAGTGGGTGAAGTGAACGTCACCACGAAGATGCACGAAAAGGGTGCGCTGATCGGCGGCGAAGGCAACGGAGGAGTCATCTACCCGGCCATCCACTACGGGCGAGACGCTATGGTGGGCGTGGCCCTCTTCCTGAGCAACCTCGCGCACAAGAAGATGAAAGTGAGCGAGCTCAAGGCCACATATCCGCAGTACTTCATAGCCAAGAACCGCATCGAGCTTTCGGACAGCTCGCTCATCGACCGCATACTCGCCGAGATGAAGAGCATCTTCGCCAATGAGGACATAAACGACATCGACGGCGTAAAGATAAGCTTCGAGGCGCAGAGGCAGTGGGTGCACCTTCGCCGCTCGAACACGGAGCCTATCATACGAATCTACTCCGAAGCTCCGACGCAGGAGGCAGCAGAGGCGCTTGCGGAGCGCGTGGTGGGCATCGCCCGTAAAATCATCGGCGGATAGATGTTCTCGTTCAGAACCACAGCGCTCGACGACCAGCCGGACAGGGCTCTGATCTACGGCAGAGTCGGATGCTTCTGCACCCAGAACTGCTGGGATACTGCCTCCGGCCAATATATGTACGAGATTTTCCGCAGAAGGGGCAATCTCGCCGGCATCTTCACGCCCACCGACTCCGAGCTGAGTCCGGACGCGAGCCATATCGAGGTAGATGAAGACGCTCTGGTGGGGCTGAACGCCCTGGTGGTGGAAATACAGGACAGCGGAGCACGCTACTTCGGCTATACGAGGGACGTGCTCCGTCTGATGTCCCTGCTCGACGCGATGGACAGGGAATTGTCCACCGAGGAGGAGTGCGCGGTGCCGTCGCTCTACATCGTGGACCACCCGAACCCGGCCGGACGCATAGCCGAAGGCACGATGCCCCTGCTCGACACCGAGCCGTGGACGGCCAAGGTCGCCCACAGGCACGGGCTTACGCTCGGGGAGCTGTGCCACGTGCATTACGGCGAGCTGGGAGCCCGCTTCCCGCTGCACATAATATCGGCCGAGGCTACCGAGTCGAACAGAGTCCTTATGCCCTGGGTAATCGCGCCGTCCGCCGATGTCCCGGGCCTTTTCAGCTGCCGTCTTCAGGGCGGCGGGGGTCTGTGGGAGCTCACGACCGTCTGCCCCGGAATCGGGACGGCGCGTCCATACGAGTACATAGGCGCCCCATTCATCCAGCCCGGAATCAGGGACCTGCCGCAGGCAGGAGGAGCTATGCTGCGCCCCTGCTCTTTCACGCCCGCATACGGCCCCTACGCCCACAGGCGCTGCTTCGGCTACCAGATACTTCTCACCGGCGGGGAGGAATACGGCTGTCTGCTGCACACGCTACGGATGATGCGCCATATGAAGGAACACTACTCGCAGTTCGAATTCCTGGAGGGCTTCGAGGCGAGGCTCGCAGACCCGGTAATCTGGGAATACCTGAAGGGCAACATCACCTTCGACATAGTGCAGGAGCACGTGAAGGGAGAGGAGCAGAAATGGATACGCAAGGCCAAGCGCTATACCCTCTACGAAGACTCCCCGTTCAGAATCAAGTAATTTTTCGTAACTTTGCGCCCTTAGTGATGATGAAAAAATAAGTTGGTAAGTTATTTTTTAGGAATCACTTAATTCGCCCCGCGAGGGGCAAGGTTTATAAAAGATAATCAGCGATGTTCGAGAATCTGTCAGAAAGGCTGGAACGCTCTTTCAAGATACTTAAGGGTGAAGGTAAAATCACCGACATAAACGTGGCCGAAACGCTCAAGGATATCCGCAGGGCCCTGCTGGATGCCGATGTGAGCTATAAAGTGGCCAAGGAGTTCTGCGACCGCGTGAAGGTCAAGGCTATGGGCCAGAATGTGCTCACGGCCGTGAAGCCTCAGCAGATGATGGTCAAGATAGTCCACGACGAGCTTGCCGAGTTTATGGGCAGCGAGGCTTCGGACATAAACGTGAAGGGGCAGCCGGGCATCGTTCTGGTAGCCGGTCTGAACGGTTCGGGAAAGACCACTTTCGCAGGCAAGCTTGCGCTCAACATCAAGAGCAAGCGGGGTATGAAAGTCCTGCTCGCGGCCTGCGACACTTTCCGTCCCGCCGCCATCGAGCAGCTCCAGACCCTCGGAGAGCAGGTGGGCGTTCCCGTGTACACGGAGGAGGGCGTCAAAGACCCTATTCAGATAGCGCGCGCCGCCCTCTCCAAAGCCCGGAGCGAAGGTTACAGCGTGGTCATCATCGATACGGCCGGCCGTCTCGCGGTGGACAAGGAGCTGATGGACGAGATTTCAGCCCTGCACAGCGCCGTGAAACCTACGGAGACCCTCTTCGTCGTCGATGCGATGACAGGTCAGGACGCAGTCGAGACCGCCAAGGCGTTCAATGAAGCCATCGATTTCGACGGAGTCGTGCTGACGAAGATGGACGGAGACACCCGCGGCGGTGCCGCCCTTTCCATAAAGGCGGTGGTCGGCAAGCCGATAAAGTTCGTGTCCACAGGTGAGAAGATGGAAGCCCTCGATGTCTTCCACCCTTCCCGCATCGCCGACAGGATTCTCGGGATGGGTGATGTGGTTTCCCTCGTGGAGAAGGCCCAGGAGCAGTTCGACGAGAAGCAGGCCCGTGAGCTGAAGAAGAAAATCGCGAAGGACAGATTCACTCTCGCCGACTTCTACGACCAGATTCAGCAGGTGAAGAAGATGGGCGACATCAAGGACCTCGCCGGTATGCTTCCGGGGATGGGCAAGCTGATTAAGGACGTAGATATCGACAACAAGACCGCGTTCAAATCCACTGAAGCCATCATCCAGTCTATGACGCCTTATGAGCGGGAGAATCCCGACATCATAAACGGCAGCCGCCGCCGCAGGATCGCCGCAGGCTCCGGCACCACCATCCAGGACGTGAACAAGCTTCTGAAGCAGTTCGAAGGCACCCGCAAGCTGATGAAATCCGCCGTCAGCGGCAAACTCGCCGCCCAGATGCGGAACTTCAAGGGCCGTTAGTCCGACCTGGTCTTCCACGTCATGCCCGGCCCCGACCGGGCATCCCCCTCCAGTGCATCGAAATGTACAGAAAACGTTTTACCCGTACATCTCGACGCATAAAATACATCGAGATGTACACTTTTCCTTCATTTTGTTCATCTCGATGCACTCTCTATCCAAATTTGCGTTTTTTCAGGGCACTATGGATGAAGTCAGAATATCATAAACAACTGTACCTCAAAGTAGAGAGCATTAATTGACGGCACTGAGCGGCTCAGTGCCGTCAATTATCTCTGACAATCTCCTCTACGGAGAGTCCGGTAACTTCCGCGATAGTCTTGGCCGGAATATTCAAGGATTTCATTTTCAAGACGATGG
>JAUMVX010000092.1 GCA_030529945.1 Bacteroidia bacterium
CGGACCCGTTCACGGGAACCGTCTGAAAATTATCCCGCCCGGTATATCGGCATATTCCGTTTATGGTACCGCACCATACCGTCCCGTCACTGTCTACAGCCAGGCATTTGACCTGATTGTCACTCAGGCTCGCCGGGTCATCGGTGTGGTACCAGGTGTGGAAATCGTAACCATTGTAGCGGTTCACGCCCCTGTCGGTTGCAATCCAGACGCAGCCTTTTCCGTCTTCGGCGAAGGCATTCACGGAGTTGTTCGAAATGGTACGGGAGATTTCTGCGAAGTCCTCGTAATCATAACGGACTTCCGCTTCTTTCGCGCAGGAAAGAAGCAGAAGCCCGGATAATATTGCGAGTATCGTCCGCATTGTCTTTCTGTTGTTCTCTACAGATGCAAAGTTAACAATCCTGAAAGGAATCCGAACTCATCATTTCTTATAATCTGCGGAATAGGCCTTGATCTCAAAATCCTTGACCACATACGAGCTGCCGTTCACCAGAACGCCGGCCCCGGTGGAGGAGAAACTGATTCCGCCGTCCTGATTCGCGGAGATGGCCACATTGCTTCCGGCACATATGAGATTCAGGTCATCGCTGTCGTAGAAGTACGAGCCTCCGATGCCCTGTCCCCACGCCGACGCGTCATAACCGTTTATCATCAGTCCTGCTGCAGCGGCATTTTCCTGCACAGCGAAGGTGCCGAGGAAGTCGGCTGCGGTCTCATCGACTATCGGTCTGAATACGGCTATGGTTTCATCACGCGGATCCTTAATCTCTATGATATACATCTTTATGCCCGGTATTTCCACATAACTGTAAGTGCTCCAGTCGAATGTGTAAACCTTGCTGACGGAGGCGGTCCATACGTTCCAGTCCCTCTCCGGAGCCGGTTCAGGAGTCAGCCTGCCGGTATATGCGATAGTGAAGATGGTCCCGTCCTCGAGAATGAGCGTTCCGGCGAGGCTGTAGAGCTCCTTCTCCGGGTCAGAAAGCGAAATCTGCAGCTCGCCGCCCGTCACCGCTTTCGCCGCAGCCTGCGCAGAGTCTCCGTCCGTCAGAGTGCAGAACTGCGAGCCTTCGAGATAAGAAAAGCCCCAGGACGAATCGACCATTTTGCCTGCCATAAAGCTGCCTGTCCGGACTGCGTCCAATGCCGCCGCGCCAAAAGTCCCCTCTCCGAGGGTCTCTGTTTCCGTCACAAACTTGATGATGAGATAGTCACCGGCTCCGCTGTATGTGTCATAATACTCCCCTTCTGTGCAGCTCACGCCCTTGGCTCCGATGCTGAGAGTCTGGATATATTTCCCCTCACCATATGCTGTGGTATGGCTTACGAGATACTGCTTGCAGCAGTCGGTATTCGCAGCCCTGCTGTGCTCCGGGACCCCGGAACCCTTGGCGAAATGTACGTATTCGGTCCCGGACATCGAAACGGAAAGGGAATTGAGCGCGTTCTGAGATATTTCCACAGTACCGTCCAGAGAGGTTCCGACACCGTTTTCATCTATGACGGCAGCTTGCAGCAGACTCCCCGCCTGATGTGCCGAAGACGCTCTGTAAGTGCCGTCGAAAGACTTGGCCCCGC
>JAUMVX010000017.1 GCA_030529945.1 Bacteroidia bacterium
ATCAGGGAGCGTCTCGACCTCAAGTTTGACATCGCTGCCTTGAGACGTATATAACGGCAAAAGTCCTTTCATCGGATCATAGTCCCGCCCTCCGCGAATCCATCTTGTGACAATCCTTATGGCGCTTCCGTTAAAACGGTACGTATTAAGCAGCATCTTGTACTTCGTAGAAGCGCCCTCTTTCGCATCGACAACACTTTTTATGTGAGAGTTCAGGTAGTAATACCGATGCAGAGAAGAGGTTCTATCCCTCTCCGTCTTGTATTCAAACATTTCGTCGAGACTTATCTCAAACATAACTGCCTGTGGAGTATATCTGTCCAATATTGTGTTGATTAAAGCACAGTTGTAACTCAAAAAGTGACCATCTGCGCCGAGATTGTAAGCGTCTGTTCTCAGTGAATCGCCGATGACCTCCGGGAGATAGTGATGATGCGCCCGCGAAGATCCGAGGATAAGCAGCGGACTTTCAACTTGCTTGACCGAGTAGTGAATATGTGCTATTTCACACCCGTTATTTGGGACCTTATCCAATAGGGCATCCAGAGCCTTGCCGATGATAAAGTCCAGAATGATGAAAGAACAGACGACAACAATTGTGGAAAAGATAAATCCGGAAAACTCTTTCATATCGCTCAGAATTGGAAATAAATGAATGATGCCCCGTCAAGTTCCCCCATAAGAAGGATATAACTGATTAGGGCCACGCAGGTGGCGTAACGGATTACAGTATGTCTGCTGCTCAGCAGACGGATTCCGGAGTGATACTCGTCCACATAATCCTTGACAAACAGAATGACCATAGAAAGAGAGGCAGGTACCAGCGAGTAGTCAAGGAAAGGCATCCCGAAATCGGTGATTATTTTACCGATAACCGTCACCGCCTCTTCGGTTGTGCCCATACGGAAGAAGACCCAGGTCAGCGAAACAAGGCAGAAAGTGACGATAATCCTTATGGCATTGCCCGGACACGGCCGGTCAGGGATGGACTTGAGACGCTTGCCGTAGAGCAGACGCTCGAGAATCATCAGAGCAGAGTGCAGCGCTCCCCAAATGATGAATGTGTATGCCGCGCCGTGCCAGAGTCCGCTGATGAGAAAAACAATCAGGGTGTTTAATGCCCATCGTGTTTTCTTCACTCGGCTGCCGCCGAGCGGGAAGTAGATGTAGTCGCGGAACCACGTTGTCAGCGAAATGTGCCATCTGCGCCAGAATTCCGTTACTGTTCGTGAGAAATACGGCCGTCTGAAATTCTCCGGCAGGTCGATACCCAGAAGTTTACCCGATCCAATGGCGATCAGGGAATAGCCGGAGAAATCAGCATAAATCTGTATCGTGTACAGAATTGACGCGAGAAGCAGCGTGGTTCCTCCGTGCTCGTCTACACTGTCATATACGGTGTCAATGTAAACGCCTAAGCAGTCTGCTACACATAGTTTTACGAAAAGTCCCCAGAGAATGGCCTTTATGCCGGTAGCGGCCTTGTCATAGGAAAACACTCTTCGTGCACAATACTGCGGAAGCTGGGTTGTCGCCCTGCTGATAGGACCGCTCAGCAGGGAGGGGAAGAACGTCACAAAGGCAAAATACGCCAACCAATCATATGTCGGTTCGACAGTCTGTCGATAGACATCGATGCAGTAGCTCAAAGCGGAGAAAGTATAAAAGCTGATGCCGACAGGGAGGATGATTTTCAGCGTGGAGAATCTGATATGCAGTCCGAACAGCGACAGAAGGTCGGTGAAAGAGTCCACGAAAAAGTTGAAATACTTAAAATACGCCAGCATACCGAGGTTCACGACAAGCGACAGCAGAAGCAGCGCCATCCGCGCTTTCTTTTCTGATACGGCCGCCATCCGGCGTCCAATGTAGAATGTCGATCCTGCCGTAATCAAGAGCAGTACAAGGAACTTCCAGTCCCAGAAAGCATAGAAAGCCAAGCTGGAGACAAGCAGAAAGGCATTCTGAAGAGTCTTGTTGCGGCTGAATATGAGCCAATACAGCAGAAATACCGTTGGCAGGAACAATAGATAGTTAAAAGACGTCAATGACATCGTGCATTTATCGGTTCTGGACAGCCAGCTTCGGTGATGCCGTCAGTAACAAAAAAAGTGTGGAGCCGATTTCGTCTATCTCCAAGAAGGTTGTGGTAGAACCTGAAAGTAAATAAACGGAAACAATCCCCACACCTGTATCGTCGAGTGTAGAATACACGCAAGCGAATACAGATGAACCACATTTTCTTGGAAGGATAGTGCGAAAACACTTTCATCAAATATGTCTGTTCAGACGCAATTGCCCTGAACGGTGCTAAGGTAAGAAAAATAATTGGAAATCAGCTTCTGAACAGTACTGTTCCTTGCATTAAAAAAGCGGGTAACTTGTCTTTGATGGTCAAGGCAGAATCTGAGGCTTGATTTCGGGGTGAAAAACGGCCGTTTTTTCACCCCGAAACCTTTTTGATGTCGGGCGGGCCGGGGATTATGCCGGGATGTGGGCAGTGGATTATGCCAGGCTGCGGCGGAGATTATTCCAGGCTGCGGGCCTGGAGGACGGAGATGGGGCTGCGGTCTTTCAGGGCGGTGATGAAGGCGGAGCGGAAGCCCAGGGTGCGGACTCTGTTCAGATGGGACAGGGCTTCGGAGTAGGAGCGGAAGGCTCCGACCGAATAGACGTATCTGCCGGAGGAGTCCAGAAAGACCGGATTCAGGCCGCGAAGCTCCCTCGCATCCGCCTCTCTGGCGGAAGACATAATCTGTATCTGATAGATGATGCCGTCCGGCAGGGCGGTGGCGGCATCCAGAATCTGGCTTTCCGCCCCGATGCGGAAAGTGAGGTCGTATATCGGTTCCGGCTGCAGGATGTTCATAACCGGAGCTTCTCCCATAGAATGACGGATGAAGCGCAGCTGCGCTTCGGGTGCCTCATCGGATGTCACCGCCGCCGCGCCCTGTTCCGGTGAAGGGGCCATCAGACTTTCGGGGTCGATCACCACACCCTTTTCCAGAAACTCCATCTCAGTCGCCTGCAGAGCCTTCACAGCCTCGCCGAGGGACTTCTGAAGCGGAATCAGCTCCATCTCTTTATTAAGGATGATAGAGGACAGCTGCTTGCGCTCTTCCTCCGATGCAGTGGCAAGAGAGGCCCTGAGCGCATCGAGTTCCGCAGAAAAGGCGCTGAGGCTGTCCCGCAGACTGCGGACAGTATTCATCCGGTCCAGATAGGAAGACATATCTTCCCCCATTGGACGCGGAGCGGCCTCGGAGAGGGAAGGAGAAGGATTGGACGGCGGAGCCGGACGCGCACTGCCGGGCTCGAGTGCGGCAAGACGTCGAAGGTCGGAGGGTTCCGTTACTGCCGAGTGCAGCGGAAGAGAGTCGTATTCAAGCACATAGACTATGACGCTGTCGCGGCTGCAGTCTCGGTTCGAAGCGAAAATGGTGTAGCGGCCGTCTTCGGAATTGAAGTAGAGAAAGTCGTCGTAGGGCGAAGAGTAGGGGAAACCGAGGTTCATCGGAGTGTCCCAGTCGCGCGTGCGCTCGTTCCAATGCGAGACGTACAGGTCATAGCCGCCCATTCCGTAGAGGCCGGCGGAAGCGAAGTAGAGAGACTTGCCGTCCTCGCTCAGAACCGGGAAAATCTCGTCGTGCGCAGTCGTCATCTCTTCGTTCACGAGGCTTGGGACTGACCACGCGGTGTCTTGATTCTCAGTATGGTAGATATTGTATATGCCGCTTGCGTCCGGGGCGCTGAAGTACAGGTGCTCCGCTCCTGCCGGGATGTAGCTCGCGCGCACGAGAGGGTGCGTGGCGGCGGAGTCGAGACAGTTAGGCAGCGCCCGCCAGCTGCTGTCGCGCATCGGGTAATACAGAAAGAAGTCTTCTATAGAGAAGCACTTGCGTGCAATGACCGTAGGCCTGCTGCAATAGTCGCTCATACTCAGACCGTTGCGCGAGAGGAGCAGTCGCTCTTCGATGCTGTCGCGCTCGAGCGAGTCCGTGCAGGCGTCCAGCGCAGTTTCCAGCACTCTGACCGAGGATGCGAATTCGTAGCGGAGCCGCAGAGAATCTCCCGCCGCGCGGAGTGCGGACACGGAAACGTTTCTGCGCCGCCCCATACTCTCCCGGAGCGAGTCCACTTTCGATTTCAGCAGGTTCTCGCGGAGGACGGATCCGGTGGAGTCGGTCACGTGCGCTCCGGCTGCGATGCCCGGGGAACCCTCTATGGAAACTTGCGCCCTTACGCTGATGTCCGTGGAGTCCGCCGCGACAGTCTGCGCTCCGGCGGTGATGTCCGTGCAGCACAGAACTGCGCAGATCAGCGGTAGAAATATGTCACGCACTATCATTGTGGAAGGAATCGGACTGCAAAAGTACGAAAAGGATGGAATAAAATTTCTTTGCTTGGAAAAAAATCGTAAATTTGCACCCTATTTTGCCGATATGTCAATTAAAAAACTATAAAAAATGCAAAGTAAAGGCGCTATTAGGCTTGTGGCCATTCTGCTGGCTATCGCCTGCCTCTGGCAGCTGTCTTTCACTCTCGTGACGGATATCCACGAGAAGAAGGCCGTGAAGTTTGCCGAGAAGGCAGCCGTCGCCGCACAGAACTCGGCGGCATTCAGCAAAGTTCCGGAAGGGGAGCAGGCATACTACCTGGACTCCATCCGCAAAGAGCAGAACAGATGGTACACTGACTCCATCTCTTCGCGGAAAGTATATTTCGGTTACACCTTCAAGGAAGTCAAGGCCAAGGAGATAAACCTCGGTCTGGACCTCAAGGGAGGTATGAACGTAATGCTGCAGGTGCAGCTTCAGGACCTCGTCAAGGCTCTCGCGGGAGAGAACCAGACTCCGGAATTCCTCACGGCCCTGAATCTTGCCAAGGAGCGTAGCGTCAACTCCCAGTCCGACTACATCACCCTCTTCGGAGAGGCCTGGAAGGAAGTCGGCGGCGGACAGAGACTTGCACAGATTTTCGGCACATACGAGATGAGGGACCAGATCAAGCCGGAGTCCACGGACGAGGCTGTTCTTTCCGTCATCAAGGCTGAGGCCGAGAGCGCTGTGGCCAACTCCTTCAACGTTCTCCGTAACCGTATCGACCGTTTCGGCGTGACTCAGCCGTCCATCCAGAAGCTCGGAAACACAGGACGCATCCTCGTCGAGCTTCCTGGCGTAAAGGAGCCTGAGCGTGTCCGCAAGCTGCTCCAGGGCACTGCGTCCCTCGAGTTCTGGACCACATACGACAACTCCGAAATCTATCCTTTCCTCGCTGAGGCCAATTCCCTTCTCGCGGAAATTCTCGCGGATGAGGAAGTTCCCGCAGCAGAGCAGACAGCTTCCGAGACCAAGACGGACGTAGTTTCCGAAGAGCTTGCCGCACAGAATGAGGAAGCCGGCGCAGTTTCGTCGAAGCAGAACCCTCTCTTCTCCCTCCTCCAGCCTTCACAGGCCAGAGGAAACGCCTGCATCGGCTATGCAGCCGCTACGGACACGGCAGCCATCAACAAGCTCCTCGCTATGCCTCAGGTAAAGGATGTCCTTCCTGCGGAGTTCAAGGCGATGTGGTCGGTAAAGCCGTCCCAGTATTTCAGCACGGACAACATCTTCGAGCTCGTAGCCATCAAGGCGTCCTCGCGTGACGGCAAGGCCCCTCTCGACGGAGGTGTAGTAACGGACGCACGCGTCCAATACGAAAATGCGCGCGGCGGCGAGCCGAGCGTTTCTATGACGATGAACGCCGAGGGTGCGAACACCTGGGCGCGTCTGACCAAGGAGAACATCGGCAAGCAGATCGCCATCGTCCTCGACGGTACGGTTTATTCTTATCCTACCGTACAGGGTGAAATCACCGGCGGCAGCTCTTCCATCACCGGCCACTTCGATGTGGAGGAGGCGACTGACCTTACGAACGTCCTCAAGTCCGGTAAGCTCCCGGCACCTGCCACCATCGTTCAGGAGCAGGTAGTGGGACCTTCCCTCGGAGCCGAATCCATCCGCAAGGGTATCGTTTCATTCGTGATAGCGTTCCTGCTCGTCCTCGTGTATATGGTATTCTTCTATCGGGGAGCCGGTCTCGTGGCGGACTTCGCGCTTCTGACGAACGTGCTTCTGCTTCTCGGAACCCTCGCTTCATTCGGAGCCGTACTGACGCTGCCGGGTATCGCCGGTCTCGTCTTGACTATGGGTATGGCCGTGGATGCGAACGTTATCATATATGAGCGTATCAAGGAGGAGCTCAAGGCCGGAAAGGGTATGGCGAAAGCCATCCACGACGGCTTCTCGAACGCCTATTCAGCCATCATCGACGGTCAGGTGACCACATTGCTCACCGGTCTGGTGCTGTTCTTCTTCGGCTCGGGTCCTGTAAAGGGCTTCGCCACCACTCTCGTAATAGGTATCATCACTTCGATGCTCACCGCCATCTTCATCACGAGACTCGTATTCGACACCCGCGTGAACAAGGGCAAGAACATCACTTTCGAGAACAACCTCACCAAGAACTTCCTGAAGAACACTCACGTCAACTTCCTCAGCGGACGCAAGTACTCTTATACGATATCGGGTATCATCATTCTCATCTGCATCGGCTCGATGTGCTTCAAGGGCTTCACCTATGGAGTGGACTTCACCGGAGGCCGCACATACGTGGTGCGTTTCGACCAGCCTGTCACGGCTGAGAATATCCGCGAGGCCTGCATCGAAGAGTTCGACGGCGCAGTCGAGGTCAAGCAGTTCGGCGGCGAGTCCCAGATGAAGATCACTACGGCCTACAAGGTCGAGGACGAGTCCACGGCAGTCGATACCGAAATCGAAGGCAAGCTCTTCCACGCCCTCAAGCCGTTCTTCTTCGAGGACCTCAGCCTCAGCGAGTTCACCTCCACACTGGAGAACCCTAACGGTATCATCAGTTCCGACAAGGTGGGCGCGTCCATCGCCAGCGATATGAAGAGGTCCGCCATCTTCTCGGTATTCCTCTCCCTGCTCGTGATATTCGCCTACATCGCGTTCCGTTTCCGCGGCTGGACCTGGGGTCTGGGCGGTGTGGTTTCACTGGCGCACACCACCATCATCGTCATAGGCTTCTTCTCCCTCTTCTCGGGAATCCTGCCGTTTAACCTTGACGTGGACCAGACGTTCATCGCGGCCGTGCTGACCATCATCGGTTATGCCATCAACGATAACGTGGTAATCTTCGACCGTATCCGTGAGAATCTCGGGCTGCATCCTAACGATGATTTCAGAGAGACCGTGAACAAGTCCCTGAACGCGACCCTCACCCGTACGGTGAACACCTCGGTATCTACGCTCCTCCCAATGCTCGCCATAGCGTTCTTCGGAGGCGAGTCCATCAGAGGTCTGTCAGTCGCTCTGGTAATCGGTATCGTCATCGGAACTTATGCTTCCATTATGATCGGTACTCCGATTATGTACGATGCCACTATGAGCAAGAGGAAGAAACTTGCTGCGAAGAAGTAAGTGATTCTTACAATATTTTTAGCGGCCGCCCTTTCACGGGGCGGCCGTTTTTTTTTAACTTTGTCTTCCCGTAAGAAACAAAGCCTATGTCCTTCGTCCACCTTCACGTCCACACCCAGTATTCCATCCTCGACGGATTCTCCTCCTGCAAGAAACTCTTCGACAGGGCCGAGGAGCTTCAGATGCCGGCGCTTGCCATAACCGACCACGGTAATATGTACGGCGTGAAAGAGTTCCTGAAAGTGGCCTCCAAGCATCCCGGCATAAAGCCCATCATCGGCTGCGAGGTCTATGTGACCCGCCATTATGACCATAGGCTGAAAGACAACTCCCACCGCAAATACTACCATCTGATACTGCTCGCGAAGAACTATCAGGGCTATAAGAACCTCATAAAGATAGTTTCGCTCGGGCATATTGAAGGTAAATATTACGACAAGCCCCGCGTGACGCACGAGATCATCGAGCAGTATCACGAGAATCTGATCTGCTGCTCCGCCTGTCTGGCGGGAGAAGTTCCCAAGGATATTATCGAAAGCACCGAGGAGGAGGCCCTCAAGGCCATAGAATGGCACAAGCGCGTCTTCGGGGACGACTACTATCTGGAAGTTCAGCACCACGCCACGGAGGTTCCCGATGCCACGGAGAAAATGCTGGAAGTGGGAGCCCATCAGCTGATAGTGAACGAAGCCATCTTCCGCCTCGCGGAGCAGACAGGCACGAAGGTAGTCGCGACAAATGACGTGCATTTCGTCTGCAAGGAGGACGCTCCGGCGCACGACAGGCTCATCTGTCTTACGACAAACGCTCCCGTGGATGACCCTAAAAGGCTCCGTTACACTCAGCAGGAATACCTCAAGAGCGAGGAGGAGATGGCGTCCCTGTTCCCGGAGCATCCGGAGGTCATCTCGAACACTCTGGAGGTCGCGGAGAAAATAGAGAACTACAGCATAGACCACAGCCCCATCCTTCCCAAATACGACATCGACCCGGCCTTTCTCGCCGACATCGATGCCAATCTGGAAAAGTATAAGGACATCATCGACTGCGGCCGCACGGACAAGGACGGGAACGACAGGGGCCGCGAGTTCTGCATTTCTGTGGCCTATCTCTGCGAGCTGACCTATAAGGGAGCGCACTGGCGCTATGGAGAGACTCTGACTGAAGAACAGGAGGAAAGGATAGATTTCGAGCTCAAGACCATATGCAAGATGGGCTTCCCGGACTATTTCCTCATAGTCCAGGACTACATCGCCGCTTCGCGCGCCGCCGGTTCTATGGTGGGTCCGGGGCGAGGCTCCGCCGCCGGTTCCGTAGTGGCATACTGTCTGAAAATCACTAATCTGGACCCTATCAAATATCAGCTCCTCTTCGAGCGTTTCCTGAATCCGGACCGTATCAGTATGCCCGATATAGACGTGGACTTCGAGGACCTGGTGAAGGCCCACGCCTATGTGGACGAGAAATATCATCCCGACCATACCGCACGTGTCATCACCTTCGGCACTATGGCCTCCAAGAGCGCCATAAAGGACGTGGCGAGAATCAGCCACCTGAGCATCGACGACTCTAACCGTCTGGTGAAGATGATTCCGGACCGGCTGACGGAAAAGAAACCGGCCGAATACAAGTATAATCCCGAACTGGATGAATTGAGACCGGGATTCAAAATCGTGGAGAGGGTGGAGGAAAAGGAAGACCCCGAGCATCCGGGAGAGAACATCTCCACCAAGGTTCTGTATCAGACGGGAATGGAGGAGAAAGACGTGAAGAGTCCGACACTGAGGGACTACTACCGTCTGGTTCCGGAGTTTCAGGAGGAGCTGAAAAACGGCACGCCCCTTACCAAGGAAGTTCTGGAATATGCCGCCCAGCTTGAGGGAAGCATACGTCAGGTGGGTATGCACGCCTGCGCCACCATCATCGGCCGAGGCAAGCTTACGGACTTTCTGCCCATCTGCCTTTCGAAAGACAAGGATACCGGACGCGAAGTCTGGACCTCGCAGTATGACGGCCATTACATCGAGGATGTCGGTATGCTGAAGATGGACTTCCTCGGACTCAATACTCTGACTATCATCCACGAGTGCCTGCGCACCATAAAGGCGCGGAGCGGGGAGGACATCGACATAGAGGCCATACCGATCGACGATGCGCCGACCTACAGGCTCTATGGACGGGGTGACACGACCGGAGTGTTCCAGTTCGAATCTCCCGGTATGCGCAAGTGGCTCCAGAATCTCCATCCCGACCGCTTCGAGGACCTCATAGCTATGAATGCCCTCTACCGTCCGGGCCCGATGGACTACATACCCGATTTCGTGAACAGGAAGCAGGGAAAGGAAGCGATAGAATACGATCTCCCGGAGATGGAGGAATACCTGAAGGAGACCTACGGCGTGACGGTGTACCAGGAGCAGGTGATGCTTCTGAGCCGCAAGCTCGCCGGTTTCACCAAGGGCGAGGCCGACAAGCTGCGCAAGGCGATGGGAAAGAAGCAGATAGACATTCTGAACTCGCTGAAAGACAAGTTTATGAAAGGCGGCGAGGCCAATGGTCATCCCATCAAGACTCTCGACAAAATCTGGAAGGACTGGGAGAAATTCGCCGCTTACGCGTTCAATAAGTCCCACGCCACCTGCTATGCCTGGGTGAGCTACCAGACGGGATGGCTGAAGTGCCACTATACGGCCGAGTTTATGGCGGCGAACCTTTCCTGCAATCTCTCGAAGATGGAGGAAATCCAGAAGATTATGGCCGACTGCAAGGACCACGGCATCAAGGTTCTGAGTCCGGATGTGAATGAGAGTCTGAAGACTTTTACCGTGAACTCCGAGGGCTGCATCCGTTTCGGTCTGGGCGGCGTGAAGAATTTCAGCACCTCTCTGGCCGAGGCCGTAATCGAGGAGCGTGAGGCCCGTGGTCTCTATAAGGATCTGATGGATTTCGTGGAGCGTCTCGCTCCGAATCTGAGTCTGCGGGCTCTGGATCTGCTGGTGCATTGCGGAGCTCTGGACTCCTTCGGCTACCGGAGGGGACAGTATTTCACTCCCGGCGGCAACGGAACCCCGTTTCTGGAGGAACTTGCCCGTTATGCGAATCTCTACAGCAACGACACCGTGGATTCCGCCGCGTCACTTTTCGGGGACAGCGAAGAAGCGAAGCCTGTGCGCCCGGAAGTGCCCGAGATGAAAGAGGAAGAGGATGTTTTCGCCCTGCTTCAGAAGGAGAAGGAGCTGCTGGGGATGTACGTTTCCGCGAATCCGCTCGACCGCTACAGTTTCGAAATCAAGTACTTTACGAACTGTCCGCTCTCGCAGCTAAAATCCCGTATCGACGAATGCGACGCCCGCCGCAGCCCTTCCTCAGCCTCCGTGGCCGGAATGGTGGTGGATGTCAGACCCATCAACTCGAAGAATCCGGCGATGAGCATCACTCTGGAGGACCTGAGCGGCAGTTACGAGTTCGCGTTCTTCGGCAAGGACTACGAGTCCTGGCAGCCTTATCTGGCCCTGCATAAGGAGCTGTATATAGAAGGCGATATCAAGGAGCGCTACTGGAGTCGTCAGGAAGAGGGGGGCAAGGAAGCCAAGAAAGCACCGTACATATTCAAGGTTAAGAAGATAAATCTTCTGGGCAATGTACGTTCAGACCTTCTCAAGTCATTCCAGATAATTCTCGACACTTCCCGTCTGAGCCCCGGGTTCCGCCGCGATTTCCTGAAGATTCTCAAAACCCGCAAGGGGACCTATCCGGTCGATATTCTGCTATGTGATGCCGCGAAAGGCTACAAGGTAGAGCTGGTTTCGCAGAAGTACCGCATCGATGTCTCCGACGAGCTTCTGAGGGAACTCCGGGAACTCGACCTCGCGTTCACGGTGAACGGCAAGCCGGCGTAGTCCGCTCATTGGACTTGTCGAAATGACCGTAGGGGCGTTTCGGCAAGTTGCCGTCCGCCGCAGCCTCGCGCAGCGTCAGAAGATGAGATGCGCCTGGACCGGGAAGTGGTCTGAGATGAAGGCTCTGTCCAGATAGGGTTTCGTGACCGTCTCGAATTCGGTGCAGGACGAGAATCCGGAATACCACACGTAGTCGATGGTCGAGGAGGCCTTGCCCCAGCCGTTGTAGGAGAAATGGTCGTCTGTCTTCACTGCATCGGTGCGGGCGTTTTTCATCGCGTTTTTCACCGGAGCCATAGAAGGGTCGGTGATTTCCATATTGAAGTCTCCCGTCAGCACCATAGGCAGACCGTCCCGGTTCATATGAGCGATGCGTTCGCAGATGAGCTGCAGGCCTTTCTCGCGGGCTACGGTGCCCACGTGGTCCAGATGAGTGTTCACCATATAGAATTTCTTTCCGCTCTTTCTGTCCTTCATCAAGGCCCAGGTGGCAGTCCTGACGCAGGCCGCGTCCCAGCCCATCGACGGCTTGTCCGGTGTCTCAGAGAGCCAGAAAGTGCCCCATTTCAGGACGGAAATCGTCTTCTTGTTGTAGAGCATCTCCATATGCTCGCCTTTCTTCTTTCCGTCTTCGCGGCCCACTCCGATCATCTTATAATCCGGCGTCAGGGCATTTTTAAGGTACATCACCTGATCGTGGAGAGCTTCCTGGAGACCCACGATGTCGGGTTTCCGGTCCAGAACCATAAGTGCGGACGTCGGATAGCGGTACTCCCAGGAGTTCGTGCCGTCATTGGCGTCGGAGACGCGGATGTTGAAGGACATCACGGTTATACCCGCAGGAGTTTTCCGGGCTGACAGGCCGAGCGGTGCCGTAAAGAGCAGCGCCGCAGCGAAGAGAAGAGTCGGACGTAGTTTCATATCGGTGTCTGTTTCTGTAAAGAACAAAAGTAGCAATTTTATCGTAGAAATTAGGTATCTTCGCGAAATATGGAAAAGACAAGTTTTGCTGAAATCGGGAAAATGGAAGCCATCTCCCGTCTTTATGAGAACACCCCGTTCAAAGCTTTCGGAAAGCCCTCCATCGAGGCTCCATCGAGGGAGTTTATCCGCGAAAGCTGCCGCGTGATGCTGGAAGGTACGGATTTCGACCTGGTTTATTTTCCGCTAAAGCATCTGGGCTACAAGGCCGTGGTCTCCGTTACCGGTGAGCTGTACGCCTCGATGGCGCGTCCGCGCACGCTCTCGGTCGTGCTGGGGGTCTCTTCGAAGCTTGATTTTCCTCAGGTCGCCGAGATCTGGAAAGGCATCGTCGCTTCCGCCCGGGAGCAGAAATACACGGATGTCTGTCTGGATCTGATTCCTTCGCGGAACGGTCTGGTCATCAGTCTTTCGGCCCTCGGGGAGACCTCTCTTCTGACGAAAAAACGCGCAGCTGCGGCGAAGAGCAGGGACCTTGTCTGCGTGAGCGGAAGTCTGGGTGCCGCCTATCTCGGGCAGCAGCTGCTCGAAAGGGAGAGGCGCAAGTTCGACAAAGGGGAAAAGGAGGACAGCGAGAAGGTTCTCGGGCCGTACAAGATGCTTGTGGCCGCGTATCTGAAACCGGAATTGAGCGCACACATCGTGGAAAGGTTCGAGGAGGCTGAAATCTATCCTTCCGCAGCTTATTTCATCACTTCCGGCCTTTCCGATGCGGTGAAAAGGCTTTCCCGGGATACCGGTCTCGGGGTGAAGATCTATACCGGAAAGATTCCGTTCGAGGGCAATTCGTTCCGGGCAGGAAAGGAGCTGGATATAGACCCTATGTCTGCGGCGTGCAGCGGAGGAGATGATTTCCGTCTGCTTTTCACCATTCCGATACTCCAGGCCGAGAAGTTCCGCCGCGATTTCCAGGACTTCGACATCATCGGCCATCTCGCCCAGATCGAGGCCGGCACCGTTCTCGTGACCCCGGACGGCATCGAGCATCCGCTCCGCGCCCCCGGCTGGCGCGAGCTCGAGGACATCTGATCCGCTGCTCGCTGCAGCTAATGGAGCCTGGCGAAATGCTACTAAGCCAGAAAGCCGAATAGCCAGAGAGGAATCTTGTTCCCGTTTCCGATTTCAATGGAGTCGAGGGCAAGATAACTGTTTTTCTCGTCCTTGATTTGTTCGTATGACTTCTTTCTTCCGCCGACCTCAAACAGGTATTTTCCGTCCACCTTGAAATCTCCTTTTTCCGGCAAGGAAACTCTGCCGGATTTCGACAGCTGATTCATAAAGAATGTTTCCCGGACTGTCCCTATTTGAGCATCTTCACTCAAGGCGTATAGCATATTCGTGTTGTCCAGATAAATCTTGTCGGGTGCCGAGATGTGTTTCAGCGCTTTAACAGGGGACTTCAGCGTTGAAATCATCTTGGCGTCTTCCAGAATGTTCAGTAACTTCAACCCCTGTTCCCGGCTTGTTTTCATCTCCTGATAGAAATCGTTCATTTTAGGAATGAAAGGAACTTGATTGGCTATGATTACCATAAGTTTTTTAAGTTTCTGAAGGGTTTCGTACTCGACGTCTTCGACGGCCGGAATATCGACATCTATAGTTTGGGATATAACCTCCTGAACTCTGGATAGATAGCCGTCTCCTTCTTCCTTGTAGAAAGGATAATATCCCGCCACAAGATATTTCTCGAAGAAAGGGAGAATTCTAAGCCGTGCAGTTATGTCGGAGGCCATTGTAATGTGATTTGACAGGATGTCTTCCAGTTTAATAGCCGGATAATCCAGCACATTCTCGAAAGAGAGATATTCCCGGAAAGAGAGACCATCCATATCATATGAACGAAGCCTTCTCGAAAGGTCACTTTCTGCGGTCTTTATTTCCAAAGCCGATGATCCAGTATATATGATATGCAGGTCGGGATAGTCATCGTAGATATTCTTAATGGCGGTTTGCCAGTGTTTATATTTATGGACTTCGTCAAGGAATACGTGGGTTCCACCGTGGGTATAATGATATTCTACCAAGTCCGACAGATTATTTGTGCTGAACCAGAGATTGTCGAGAGAAACATATAAAACCGCACTTCTATCCGGGAAAGTTTCCTTGATATGCTGTAGCAGCAATGTACTTTTCCCGACCCCTTTCGGCCCTTTAATGCCGATCAGGCGATTGTCCCAATTAATCTCCCGATACAAGGGCCGTTTATAATCCAGAGAAATCTGATTTATTTTTCTGTTTGAAATCAGATACAAATAGTCTGACGTAGCCATAACAATATTGGAATATTTTTTTCAAAGGTAAAAACAATATTCGAATATTGTTTTTTACCGTGCAGAAAGTTATCAATATTCCTGCACGGTATTTATCTGTGAGAGTTGAGTATCTCGCTGTTGTAATGATCTCTCCTCCACGTGTCCAGACGTGAAGTATAGAGGGTGATTGTCCGTTAGAACTTATGCACAGGCCTTAAGTTGACGGACTGCGATTTCATTCCCTTGGTCCATTCCTCTTGGTTATGAGGTTCCCAAAAAAAGACGTTGTGAGCATCGGCCTCTGTTGAGGTGCAATACGGAGTATACAGTCTGTCCGCACCAAGTGACTTAAGGACAGCATTGATTTCGTCAAGTGCTTTTTTGAAAGCCCTTTTGTCCGTAGGGGGATTGCTGTAGCCGCAGAGATTGAAAACACAGTTCATTTCATCAAATGCCGGGAGATACCATCCGTCACCAAGCGCACGACAAGCGTTAAACGCCCCAAAGTTGCTCCATTTCAACGAAGAGGCAGAGATTATTGATGCTATCCTACGGTAGTTCTCCCATCCGTCATTTTTATCGTTAGCATTCATCAATAGTCCTTCTTCATCGGTGGCCCCATAATCATTAATATAACACCAAGAGGTATTGTTGATTTCAAGCCCATTTAATACCAAAATGTTATTCATCGCAAGGATTAACCCGTGTCGTCCTCCATCGGTGGTATGGATAACTATCCCTTGCACAAAATCCGAATCAAAGACATCTCCTATCTTATAAGTCCTTGTAGTTTTAGGATAAGGATAATCAGAGGGATTGTCTGCCACCACTTTGAACGTTTCCTTTTCTCCATTGGCGTAAGTGATAGAAAACACTTCTGACTGAGACACTTCAGTCTTTGTTCCTGTGCCGGACAACTCTTGATATATCACTGTGCGCCCAGTAATTTCAATAACTTTTACGGTCACTTCTGAACCGTTTCTAAACATAATAACATCTTGTCCCCAAGTGGAGAAGGCGCAAAAGACAAGAAATAGGGATAATAGGAACCGTTTCATATCAGAACATAATACCGAGGCGGAGTCCGATTTGAACATATGCACTTGAATAATCTACGTCGAACATACCCGCCATATAATTGTAATAGTGGAGAGTAAGAGAAATACGTCTTAACGAAACGCCGAATTCGCCTCCCAATCCTACTGCGGTTTTCACAAAATCTGCCATATCTGCGCCTTTGCAGCTTGCAGACATCGGAATGGCGAACACAAGTCCGCCACGAGCCATAACTCCCCATAGCTTGGAGCTGTAATAATGACTTGCGACGGCCATGGGATTAATCACCAGCTGGCCGACGGAGATATCCTCAAGCATATATTTTTTCTCCACAATCATCGTCATATTTGCTTTCTGATATCCTAAGCCTACAGATACTCCGAATGGTTTTCTTAAATTCGGGAAGAACTCAAATAAGGCTTCAGCCCCGAACCACGGTCCATCATTTGTAAAGTCATCAGTTGCGCCGACATTATATCCCACTCCCAAACTTGGTGTAATCTCCAAATGCCGTTGGTGTATTTCTTTTTTCATGTTCTTCTGAATAGTCGCCTCAATAGTCTTTATGTCGTGACTTACAACATCGTCAGGACGAGAAGATGAAACTTCAGTCAGATAATCAGACATCAAGAGTCGCTCACCGTTTTCATACTTTATCATAAAGACATCGGAAGAATTAATAGTGTAAAGCGGTCCTTGAAGATTACTGTAGCGACGATACTTAATCGATTCCGCTGACACTTCTTCCACCTTGGTCTGGATTTCTGTCGCATCTTGCTTGACGATAATGTCTTGAGCCTCTGACATCAAACAAATGCCGAGAAGAAGCAAGGAGGCGATAGTAGAATGCAAAAACAACTCGCGTCTCATAATTCAGAATATTTACAGTCTCCGCGAACCCTTCTGGAGTAATATGCATAAAGAAAGTGTGGGCTCCTTAGTCTTACCCGAAGGAGGGCTCTCGACAGCCGAAACAGGGATAAGTGAAGCTCACACTTTGCTATATAGTGGGAGCAATCCCAATGTATAGCCTATGCGAGCGTCTTGCTCATTCCCCTGTTTCTTGAATTGTCGAGATTCTCCTCCAAGGAAAAGCTAAACGCTTTCTGTATGTATGCTGCTCTTCGCAGCATCGCAAAGATAGTAATTATACTGAGTTATACAATAGGATACTGAAAACTTCAAGTCTGCGGGCGAGTTGCCTCGCGGAGCAGAAACCGTAATTGGCCGCAGGCCGAGAAGTTAAAATGCACTCATTGAGTGCAAAAAATGAATGAAACTTGCACCCATTGAGTGAAAGCACTATCTTTGCGAAGAAATACGAAATGGTTATGATAGACGAGTCTTTATATGCGTATATGCGGCTGCAGGTGGAATTGACGACCAGCACCGTGCATCGCTATCTTTACGGCAAGGTGAACTGGAACGCCCGTATGATTGCGATTACCGGAGCCAGAGGTGTCGGAAAGTCCACGATGGTTCTTCAGCACATAAAAGAGTTGCCTGTGGGATGCCGGGCCTTGTATGTATCTGCCGACCACACCTATTTCTCGACGCATTCCCTCGTGGAGGTGGCGGACGGCTTGTCTCTGGAGGCGGGTGAACTTCTTGTCATAGACGAAATTCACAAATATCATAACTGGTCACAAGAGCTAAAGCAGATATACGACACGCATCCGGATATGAGGGTGATTTTTACCGGTTCATCCGTGCTGGACATTATGGACGGCGTGGCGGATCTGAGCCGAAGGGTGCTTCAGTATACCTTATACGGTCTGTCGTTCAGAGAATATCTGCAGATTTTTCACGGCATCACCGCCTCTACTTTCTCTCTGGATGAGATTCTTGAGGGTAAAGCCGTGATAGACGGAGTACTTCATCCGCTCCCGCTTTTCCGGCAGTATCTTGCCGAGGGGTATTACCCGTTCGCAATCGAGGGTGATTTCCCGTTGAGGATGCAGAATGTCATAACCAAGACCATAGAGTCAGACATCGCGCAATACGCCGACCTCAAGGCTGCTACCGTGAAGAAACTGAAAAAAATGCTTGCTGTCGTCTCGACGCTTGCTCCGTATAAACCAAATGCTGACAGTCTCGCGAATGAAATCGGAGTCAGCCGCAACAATGTTCCCGATTATCTTGCACTTCTGGAGAAGGCGCAGCTGATAGGCCAGCTGCGTGATGACACCGGAGGTATGAGAGGGCTCGGAAAAGTAGAGAAAGTCTATATAGACAACCCGAGTCTTATGACCGTCCTGTCCGGCGGCAAGGCGGACATAGGGAATATGAGGGAGACATTTTTCTATAATCAGATGCGGGTGGAGAACGATGTGATTTCATCCCGTCAGGCTGATTTCGTCATCGGAGGGCGCACGTTCGAAGTCGGCGGCAGGAACAAGGGTGGAAGACAGATTGCGGACATTCCGGATTCATTCATAGTAAAAGATGACCTGGAGTTCGCACAAGGGAACATAGTCCCTCTCTGGGCTTTCGGACTCAATTACTGAATGATTTCAGAAAAACACCGGGTCCGCTGTCAATCATCGCTCCTTCTTTGGCCGCAGGCCGAGGAGATGGAATGCACTCATTGAGTGCAATCCTCTGTCTCCGCTCTACTCGATCCACTTCAGGAAGTCATCCACGCGGGCGCGGGAGACGGTCATCTCGAAACTCGGGGAGGGTTCGGCATTGACCAGAAGTCTGCCGCCGCTCTGGCGCGTGATGCTGCGGATGGCGTTCATCGAGACGATGCAGCTGCGCGAGATGCGGAAGAACACTCTCGGGTCGAGCTCTTCCGCGATGCTGTCCATCGACGCATCGAAAATGTACCGCGCCCCGGACGTGGAGGCTATGTAATTGCTCTTGTTCTCGGAGTAGAAATAGGCGATGTCGGAGGTGTTCAGCGGGATGATTTTCTCGCCCAGATGAACGATGAAGCGGCTCCGGTAGCTGGAGTCGGGAGCTCCGTTCTGCCCGAGCGCGGAGAGCAGCGCGGCGATGTCCACTTTCTCCGTGCGGTGGCGGCAGCGCTCCACGGCCCTGCTCAGGTCGCTCAGCTCCACGGGCTTCAGCAGATAGTCCACGCTTCCCGCCTCGAACGCCTTGACCGCATAGTTGTCGTACGCCGTGGTCATAACCACATCGGCCGACACGTGCGCGCGGCGGAAAATTTCGAAGCAGTTCCCGTCCGAGAGTTCCACATCCATAAAAATCAGATCGGGGCTGTGGCCTTCCAGGAAGGCCAATGTCTCCCTGACCGAAGAAGTCATACCGATAATCTCCAGATCGGGAAAATGTTCTCTTATGGTTCTGGCCAGACTCTCGCGGGCCATCAGCTCGTCTTCGACTATCAGAACTTTCATAATAGCGGCAGTTTTACGATATAATGCGGAACTCCGGCCGCATCGGTCGCATCGGGAATAACCACCGTGCCGCGACCCGCCAGATCCAGATACTGTTCCTGTATGTATTTGAGCCCCAGTCCGGTGGAACTCTGCTCCGACTTGGGCTGAAGATTATTGTCGATTATGATATAGGATTCCTCACAGGATAAGCGGATGTGCAGAGGCTCCCCGGCGCTTATGCGGTTATGTTTCGTCGCATTTTCTATCAGCAGCTGCACCGAGCAGGGAACTACGCTGCGGCTCAAGGCCTCTTCCGGAATATCCTCCTCGACGATGAGCCCCTCGGGGAACCTCAGCTTCATCATATCCACGTATCTGCTTACGAACTCCATCTCGTCGCGGAGCGAAACCAGAGTCTCATCTTCGCTGCGGAGCATATATCGGTACATTCCGGCGAGCTTGTGAATATAGGTCGAGGCGGTTTCGCGCGGGGCGTCTTTCACCAGACAGTCGAGGATGTTCAGGCTGTTGAAAAGGAAATGCGGGTTCACCTGCTGCTTGAGCTTCATATAGCTGTACTGCGCCAGACGGGTGCGCTCGCGGTCAGAACGGGCTTTCGCGTCTATGTGGATGGCGTTGGCGGCAAGATAGACGAGCGCTGCGCAGCTGAAGATATAGTCGATAATGAGATTCAGGGCTATGTTCTGGCTGTTCATCAGATCGGAGAACAGCAGTATGAGGGCGAGCCGCGCACACAGTATCAGAACGATGGCGACCAGCAGCCACTTGAATCCGGTAGTGTCGCTGGGCCGGAAGCCGTCGCGGCGGCGGATGGCCGCAGTGCAGCCGTAAATCACCCATCCGATGATTTCAGTGGTGATGAAAGTGGAGAGGGGATTCACGATCAGAGAGTAGTCCGTCAGTTCCCGGAAAAGGGCGGCCCAGCCCATACCGAGCAGGAAGCCGAAGATGTTCACGGCAATGACGCAGACCCCCATAAACTTCGCGCTCACGCCTCTGCGCAGACAGATGATCACCACGAGCAGCATCGTCAGCATCGTCAGCATCAGGTCGTCCTGAATGCCGGCCAAACGGCTGCACAGGGCCACAAGAGCGTGCAGAAGCGCGAAGCCGTTGATGATGGCTATATCTGTCCTATACTGTTTCTCCATATTCTGAGCATCTAATGTAGGTATTTCATCCGAAAAAAACAACCACTTGTCTTAAAAACGATGCAATTCATCCACGCGCGTGTGTAATAAGGGAGGAGATTTTCGTACTTTTGCGAACGAATACGCTAAAACGATAAAAATGGCTAACCGCAAATTGACGTTTCTACAGATGTTTGACTTGAACTTCGGTTTCTTCGGAGTTCAGATAGCATACGCGCTTCAGAGTGCGAACATCAGCCGGATATTCGCCACGCTCGGAGCCGACCCCCATCAGCTCAGCTTCTTCTGGATACTGCCGCCGCTTATGGGAATGATAGTCCAGCCGCTCATCGGAAAATGGTCTGACCGCACCTGGTGCGCTATGGGACGCAGAAAACCTTATCTTCTCATCGGGGCCATAGTGGCCGTGCTCGTGATGCTGCTTCTTCCCAACGCCGGAAACTTCGGTCTGAGCACCGCCTATGTATTCCTCGGGCTGAACGCCGCGATGTGGTTCGGACTTTTCTCGCTCATATTCCTCGACACCTCCATAAACGTGGCTATGCAGCCGTTCAAGATGATGGTCGGCGATATGGTCAGCGAGGAGCAGAAGGGCACCGCCTACTCCATCCAGAGCTTTCTCTGCAACGCCGGATCGCTCGTAGGCTACCTCTTCCCGATATTCTTCACCTGGATTGGCATCGCCAATACCGCCCCCTCCGGGATGATTCCCGCTTCCGTGAAGTGGAGTTTCTACTGCGGCGCGGCGGTACTCATACTGTGCGTACTTTATACTTTTCTGAGAGTCAAGGAGATGCCTCCTAAGGAGTATGCCGAGTTCCATAAAATACAGCCGAGTGATGAAGAGCCCGCAAGTTTTCTGAAGTGTCTGGTCAAGGCTCCGCGCACTTTCTGGACGGTCAGCCTCGTGCAGTTCTTCTGCTGGGCGGCTTTCCTGCTGCTGTGGACCTACACGAACGGAGCGATAGCCTCCACCTGCTGGCACACTTCCGACGTGGCCTCGGCCGAGTATCAGGCCGCAGGCAACTGGGTGGGAGTCCTTTTCGCCGTCGAGGCGGTGGGCGCAATGCTCTGGGCCCTCGTGATTCCGAGATTTTCCACATTGAAAAGGGCATATCTGGTGAGCCTGCTGCTGGGAGCCGCCGGCTTCGCTTCAGTATATTTCATAAGCAACCAGTATCTGCTTTTCATCTCCTTCCTGCTAATAGGCGTCGCGTGGGGAGCAATGCTCGCGCTGCCATTCACTTTAGTGACCAATGCGTTGAGAGACCACATAGGGACTTATCTCGGCCTTTTCAACTGTGCTATCTGTCTGCCGCAGATAGTGGCGGCCGCCTCGGGCGGGGTCATCCTCAGATGTCTGGGAGGTTCCCAGGCGGCGATGATGCTCGTGGCTGCCGCCGCGCTTTTACTGGCTGCGGCAAGTACTTCCATAATCAAAGAGAAATAACCGAATTATTAACTAACCAAATTCTTTATGAAAAGAATCCTTTCAATCCTTGCTTTCATTGCACTTGCAGTGAACGCATTCGCACAGCAGAGCGGATTTGAGGTGAAGGGCGCCGTCCAGGACCAGATAGGCCCGGTCATCGGCGCTTCCGTAATTGAAGTTGGAACGAGCAACGGTACCGTTACCGATCTCGACGGACGCTTCGCCCTCAAAGTTTCATCCGCCGAAGCGATGGTGGAAGTCAGCTGTGTAGGCTACACCACCCAGACTTATCAGGCTTCTCAGCTGCCCTCTGTCATCACCCTTGCCGAGGATAACGAATTCCTCGACGAAGTGGTGGTCATCGGTTACGGCACGGTAAGGAAGAGCGATATGACCGGTTCCGTGGCTGCCGTGAAGGCTGACCAGCTGAACAAGGGTGTCGTTACTTCCCCTACTGACCTGCTCCAGGGCAAGACCGCGGGCGTCGTAGTCACCGCAGGTGACGGTGCCCCGGGTTCATCCAGCACCATCCGTATCCGCGGCGGCTCTTCCCTGAAGGCGAACAACAACCCTCTCGTCGTCATCGACGGCCTTCCTATTTCTGAAGTGGGCATCAGCGGAGTTTCGGACGCCCTCTCGTCCGTGAACCCTAACGATATCGAGAGCTTCACCGTCCTCAAGGATGCTTCGGCTACCGCCATCTTCGGAAGCCGCGCTTCGAACGGCGTAATTATGATCACCACGAAGAAGGGCTCCAAGTATCAGCAGGGCATCCACGTGGACGCGGACTTCACAGCCTCCCTCAGCCAGAACACCAAGTATGTGGACGTGCTCACCGGTGACGAGATGCGCGACCTTATGGCCTGGTACATCGGCAAGGACGGCGCAGCTTACGCGGCTCTCGGATCTGAGAACACGGACTGGCAGAAGGAGATCTACCAGCTCGGACAGACCTATGACGAGAACATCTCCGTCTCCGGCAGCACCGCCTCAAGCAAAAGCAGTTTCCATATGCCTTACCGCGTATCCCTCGGCTTCCACAGCCAGGAAGGTACGCTGAAAACTTCCAAACTCCTTCGCGAAACCCTTTCCGTGAACCTCACTCCTACCCTTCTTGACGACCATCTCACGATTAACCTGAACGGCAAGGGTATGAATATGGACACCCGTTTCGCAAATCAGGACGCCATCGGCGCGGCTGTCAGAATGGACCCTACACAGCCCATTTATGACAGCAGCGCGAACGGCCTGAACGGCTACTGGTGGTGGAACTACGGTTACGGCACGGCTGACATCGCGAACGCGAACACTATGGCGGGCCAGAACCCTCTCGCCCTCCTGAACGACAAGCGCGACGTCTCTAACGCCAAGCGTTTCATCGGCAACGCGCAGTTCAACTACAAAGTGCACGGCTTCGAGGCCCTCAGCTTCAACCTGAACCTCGGTCTCGACGCCTCGAAATCCGACGGCACCGTGGATGTGGATCCGCTCACCGAGCAGAGTTTCCACACCAAGGCCGAGTCCGGCTCCGGCTCGCACAACATCTACAGCCAGAAAAAGCAGGACACCACTCTCGAGGCCTACGGCCAATTCGACAAGACCTTCGGAAGACACTACCTGAACCTTATGGCCGGCTACTCCTGGCAGCACTTCTACAATGAGACCTACAGCGAGAAGTACAAGGCCGACGGCACCAAGCCTGACGAGACAGGATACTATCTCAGCAATCCTTATACATTCAAGACCGAATACTATCTGGTATCCTTCTTCGGACGTCTGAACTACAGCCTCAACGAGCGCCTGCTCCTCACCGCCACACTGCGTAACGACGGAACATCCCGCTTCTCGAACAACAAATGGGGTCTCTTCCCTTCTGTAGCCCTCAGCTACAATTTCGCGAAGCTCAATTTCCTTCAGAACAGCGATGCGGTTTCCGCTCTGAAACTCCGCCTCAGCTGGGGTGAGACAGGTCAGCAGGACCTGCAGTCCGGAAACTATCCGACACTTGCCACTTACGTGTACAACACGAACGCTTCGATGTACAGTTTCGGCAACACCACCATAGTCCCGATCACGGCGAAGGGCTACAATGCGGACCTCAAGTGGGAGACTACCACTACCTACAATGCCGGTCTCGATCTGGGCTTCTTCAATGACCGCGTCACCGCAAGCGTGGATGTTTACAAGCGCGACACGAAGGACCTCCTGAACCGCACTCCTGTGGCTGCGGGCTCTAACCTCTCGAACTATCTCGACGCGAACATCGGCAACCTTACGAACAAGGGTATCGAAGTCGAAATGAATCTCATCCCTGTCCAGACCACGGACTGGAGATGGACTCTGGGCTTCAACGCTTCATATAACGAGACGAAGATCACCAAGCTTACCACTGACGATGAACGTGAGGACTACTACGGCATCACTACCGGAGGCATCTCCGGCGGTACCGGCAACACCATCCAGGTTCACCAGACGGGACAGGCTCCGAACTCCTTCTTCGTATATCAGCAGGTTTACGACACTGACGGCAAGCCTATCGAGGGTCTCTACGTAGACCGCAACGGTGACGGCAAGATCAACGACAATGACAAATACTGTTTCCACAAGGCGGCTCCGGACTGGACCTTCGGTTTCAACACCCAGCTCAACTACAAGCAGTGGACTGTCGCGATGAGCGCCCACGCGAACGTAGGCAACTATGTCTATAACAACATCTCCTCGAACGGAGACCTTCTTACGGACCTCTGGGCCAACAATTTCGTGAGCAACCGCAGTTCTTCCGCAAAGGAGCACAATTTCAGGACATTCGCCCAGTATTTCTCGGATATGTATATCCAGGACGCTTCCTTCCTGAAGATCGACAATGTGACGCTCAGCCGCAGCTTCAGTCTCGGTCTCGATCACCAGAAAACACTGAACCTCAATGTTTTCGCAACGGTGCAGAATCTCGCTTGCTTTACAAAGTATGACGGTATCGACCCTGAAATCTTCTCGGGAATCGACAACAATATGTATCCGAGACCGCGTACTTATGTCCTTGGCGTCAAGTTTAACTTCTAAAACACGGCTCAAGTATGAAAAAGATTAAATATATTTCCTGGGCCATTGCGGCCCTGATGTTCGCGGGGACTGCAGTCTCCTGTGTGGGCGATCTCGATGTGACTCCTATCGACGAGAACACCGTACCTCCGGAGGAAGTCCTCGACACTCCTGCGGCATTCACGCAGCTTCTTGCGAAATGCTATCAGGGACTTGCCTGCTCGTCTTCCTACGGACAGGACGGAGATGCCGACATCGAGGGCATCGACGGCGGTTTCGGCCAGTATATGCGCGCCCTCTTCAACCTCGAGGAGCTCTCCACCGATGTCACGACCTGCTGCTGGAACGACGGCAACCTCTATGACATCCATCATATGACCTGGAATGCGGCGAACGAGTTCGTATCGTCGATGTACTACCGCATTTTCTTCCAGATAGGCCTCTGCAACGAGTTCATCCGCCGTTCGAACGACACCAAAATCGACGGCTACACGAACAAGGCTGCGTATATCGCCGAGGCACGCGCCCTCAGGCTCCTGAGCTACTATCACGCCATCGACCTCTTCGGAAACGTTCCGTTCACTACGGAGGAGATGTCGGTAGGTTCCACCGCTCCGAAGCAGATCTCCCGAGGCGACCTCTTCGACTGGATGGTGACCGAGGCTGAAGCCCTCATAAACGGAAACGACCTCGCCGCCGCCGGCAAGAACGAGTACGGCCGCTGCGACAAGGGTATGGTTCAGATGATTCTCGCCAAACTCTACCTCAACGCCGAAATCTGGAAGGGCAGCGCTATGTATGACAAGGCTGCGACCCTCTGCGAGCAGATCATCAGCGAGTACAAGCTCCACACCACCTCTTCGGGCGTATATAGCGCCTGGCAGGAGCTCTTCTGCGCGGACAACCATCTCTGGACCGCGAACACCACCTACAACGGTGACGAAATCATCTTCGCCGTGGAGCAGGACGGTATCCAGATCCGCTCGTACGGAGCCACCAACTTCGTCGTATTCGCCTGCACAGGCGGTGTGATGGACGCCGGTTCCATAGGCATTTCATCCGGCTGGGGCGGTCTTTCGCTGACCGGTGCATTCACGAGCAAATTCGAGGACGGGGATCTTCGCGCCACTTTCTTCAAGAGCGCTGATTACGAACAGTATATCGATGCCATCCGCCGCGAATCCGACTCCTGGTCGAACGGCTGGAAATCGATGAAATTTCTCAATAAGAACCACGACGGCAGCGCCGCTCAGGATATGACCTTCGTCGATACCGACTGGCCTGTATTCCGCGTGGCTGACGCTTACCTTATGTACGCCGAATGTGCGGCCAGAGGAGCGGCTGACAAGACGAAGGGTCAGAATTACCTGAACGCCGTACGCGCAAGAGCAGGCGTGGGCAATCTCGACCTGACTCTGGACAACATCATCGATGAGCGCGGCCGTGAGCTCTATATGGAAGGCCATCGCCGCCAGGACCTCGTCCGCTTCGGTATGTTCACCACCGACAAGTATCTCTGGGAGTTCAAGGGCGGCGTCCAGGCCGGAAAGGCGGTGGACAGCCACTTCAATCTCTATCCTATCACTTCCGGTGATCTCAATGCTAATGGAAATCTTACTCAGAACCCCGGATATTAACAGATTATGAGAAAGTTATCATATTTCGGCCTCTTTGCTGCGGTATCTCTTTTCGCAGCATCCTGCGCTATGGAAGAAGACCACGTGATCTTCGACCTGAACAAAGCTACGTCCCCGTCCATCACATCCATTCAGGGTGCGACGCTATCCTCCGACGGCGCTCCGATCAGCTTTAATTTCAATCTGCCGGATTATCAGCTTGCGTCCGGAACCACCTACGCGCTCTTCGCCGGTGCGGACCAGGCACTTTCCGACCCTCAGAAGCTTTCCGCCACCATCGGTACGGACGGCACCGTCTCCATAAAGCAGTCCGACCTCAACTCTATGATCCTGAATCTGGGAGGTGAGGCCGAGAAGGAATTCACGCTTTATTTCCGTCTTAGCTCCTGGCTCGCGAATGACAAGGGTAACGCAGTGGAATCC
The DNA here is from genome assembly GCA_030529945.1 of Bacteroidia bacterium. Taxonomy (GTDB): domain Bacteria; phylum Bacteroidota; class Bacteroidia; order Bacteroidales; family UBA932; genus Cryptobacteroides. The sequence continues at coordinate 26,717 of JAUMVX010000017.1, forward strand.
TCCCTGCTCTACTCGAACATCGTCTCCGCCACATTCATCCCTTACGATATGACAGTCCTCGACAAGGACATCTATCAGACCGTCTGGGTACAGGGCGACTACTGCGGATGGAGCCACGACAAGAGCCAGTTCCTCTATAATTACAGCAAGGACGGCAAGACCTTCTCGGGAGTAGTGGACTTCGCCGGCAAGGCTTCCGGCGGAATCAAGTTCACCGGTGCCGCATCCTGGGACAACTCCACCGGAAACTGGGGTTCCGAGGCTCAGGCCGAGGACGCTGAAGCGGGGAGCGTACAGCTCATAAACGGCGACGGCTCGAAGAACCTCGTCTGCTACAGCAAGCGCTTCTACAAATTCTCTATGGACAATACCACCCTGCTTCTCACCAAGGAATGGGGAGCGGACAAGATCGGAATCGTCGGCACCATCAACGGCTGGGCGGCTCCTGACGTGGAGATGAACTACAACGCCGATTATGTGCGTTTCTGGGCTGACGTCGAGATCGACGGCGACCAGGAGATCAAGTTCCGCGCCGATGAGGACTGGACCTGGAACTGGGGCGCTGACGCCAAGGTTAACGGAGACAACATTAAAGTCTCCACCGGCAAGTACCGCGTATATCTCGACCTGAACAAGGGTATCGTGGAACTGAACGAGAAGATGTACGGCCAGCAGGAGCCGTCCGCCTCGGGCGACGAACCTCAGCCGGACAAGCCGGCTTCCTGGTCCCTTATCGGAACTCTCTACGGAAGCAGCTGGGATTCCGACTTCGACCTTACCAACACTTCCGGCGACATCTGGCAGATCCGCAGCGTCGAGATTACCGCGAGCGACGAGTTCAAGATTCGCGCAGACCACGACTGGAGCAATAATGTCGGCGGCCCTGAGGCCAATTCCGAAAGCACCATCGACCCGTCGAACCCTTACGGAGTATATAAGCCGGAACTCGGCAAAGCATTCGCCACCGGCGGCAACAACATCCAGGTCGGCGTCGCGGGAGTTTATGACATCACTTTCGACTACGCGAACAGCACCATCCTCATCGAGGAGCACAATGCCGCCTATGCACTCATAGGTGAAATCGACGGAGACAGCTGGAGCAAGGACGTGCTGATGACTCAGAACGGCGACATCTGGACAAGCCCTGTAGTAAACATCACCGGAGGCTTCAAGATCCGTTACGACTACTCCTGGGACGATGCGAACTGCTATGGAGCGCCGGCCGGCTTCACTCCTGTAATAGGAGAAGAATTCACGGCCGAGCAGCCGGGAAGCAACATCACCGTTCCGGAGCCGGGTGACTACAAGGTAAGCTTCAACGCCGCCACCAAGGCTGTCACCATCGTGGCGGTAGCCTTCCCTGAGACGATGTATATGATCGGTCAGGACTTCGGAGGCTGGGACTGGAATTCCGACGGCATCGTAAGCCTTACTCCTGTACACAGCGGCGAGGGCCAGTTCTGGACTGTCCGCTACATCAAGGCCGGCGTAGGCTTCAAGTTCTGCTCGAAGAGAGAGTGGAACGGAGATTTCTGGGGTCTTGAGACCAATGACGGCTTCACCGAGCAGGGCGGCAACTGCGTTGTCGACAAGGACGGCCTCTACCTCATCCATATCGACCTCAAGAACGGTAAGGTTCACGTAGAGCCGGCCCGTATCTACGGTATCGGCGACTGCTTCGGCGGATGGAACGAGGGGATGGAGAACGCCCTCTTCACGAATGACGGACAGACCACAAGCGCGAAACTCGCTGCCGACGGTCAGGTGCGTATGTACGTGGCTTCCGACATCGCCACTACGGACTGGTGGACCCGCGAGTTCATCATTCTGGACGGCAAGATCGTCTATAGAGGCACCGGTGACGACCAGGAAAGAGTTGCCTGCAAGGCCGGCCAGACCGTCACTCTCGATTTCAATGCCGGGACAGGCTCCATTAACTAGAGTCCGGACCCGTATCCTGTAAGCAGATGCGCCCGGCGCGCCCGGGCGCACCTGCTTTTTTTCATTCAGTGATGATGGAAAAATAAGCGGAAGTTGTTTTTTCTGGAATCACTTATTGGCGATATCATATATCTTTGCGCGAAATGAAGTACAAGTCCTTAATTCTCTCAGTCCTGCTGGCGGCGGCCTGCGCCCTTGCCTGCGGCAAACATAATCCCGACACACCTCAGCCGGAACCCGATGAGGAGACCCCCGGGCGCAGCGGCGAATCCGGAATCACATATCAGATTCTGGTCTATTCTTTCGCGGACAGCGACGCTGACGGATGCGGAGACTTCAGGGGGATAGAAGAGAGGCTGGACTATCTCAAGTCGCTCGGCGTACAGGCCCTCTGGCTGTCGCCTATACATAAGGCCTCTTCCTATCACGGCTACGATGTCATCGACTACACGAGCGTCAACCCGGATTACGGCTCCGAGGCCGATTTCAAATCCCTTCTGAATGCAGCCCACTCCAAGGGCATAAAAATCTATCTGGACTACGTCCTGAACCACTCGTCGAAAGACAATCCCTGGTTTCTCAAAGCTAAATCGTCTCCGGACAGTCCGTTCAGAGACTACTACATCTTCTCCGACAACCCGCAGGAGGACATAAAGGCGGGGAAGATTCCGATGATTGCCACCGAGGGGGCTGCCGGCTATGATTCCGGACAGTGGTTCCCGGCCGTAAGCGGCGGAGCGTCTGCCGGCAAGGTCAGGTTCACCCTCGCGCTGGACTCTTCCGGGAAACCGTCCACGCTCACTCTGGACAAGGTGGAGGAAATCAGCAACAGCGGCTCGCGCAGCAGCGGCATCTATCTCTATTACGGCGATGGTCTGATGGAGCAGTTCTACACAGCCTCAGACCGCAAATGCACCCTTGCATTGGAGCTGGAAAGTTCCTGGGGAGTCCTCGTGCGCACATCCACGACGCAGTGGGATTCCTACAAGTATGGAGCTCCGTCGGGCAGCAACCGTCTTTCGTGGGGACAGCCTCTCACTCTCTCCAACACCGACGCCCAGGACATCCTGCTTCCGGAGATGACCACCACTATGTACCATTCCCATTTCTGGACTTCCTGGTTCGCGGACCTGAATTACGGACCCGTTTCCACCTGCGAGACTTCTCCCGCCTTCACCGCAGTCTGCACGGCGGCGGACAAATGGATAGATATGGGTGTGGACGGCTTCCGCCTCGATGCGGTGAAGCATATTTACCACAACGCCTCCTCGGACGAGAACCCGACCTTCCTGAAGAAATTCTATGACCGCTGCAACGCGCGTTTCCACGCGGCGGGCGGTACGGGAGATTTCTATATGGTGGGCGAACAGTACAGCAGCTACGATCAGGCTGCGCCATATTACAGCGGCCTTCCGGCCCTTTTCGACTTCAGTTTCTGGTGGACGCTTCGCGATGCCATAAACAGCGGCAACGGCAGCGGCTTCTTCTCCGCAGTCCAGGGATACAGGGCCACTTACGCCAGATACCGCAGCGACTATATCGAGGCCACGAAGCTCTCGAACCACGATGAAGTCCGCGCCGGAACCGAGCTTATGAAGAACAGCGAGAAGATGAAACTCGCCGGAGCAGTCCTGCTCACCTCTCCGGGCGAGCCATACATCTATCAGGGCGAGGAACTCGGCTATCTGGGGAACAAGAATAACGGCGACGAGTATGTCCGCACGCCCATAATGTGGAACTCGGACGGCTCCTCCTACGCCGACGTCAAGCTCTCCGGCAAGATAGACAGCCAGATGCGCACGTCCTCCTATAGCGTCGAAGCCCAGAAGGCGGACTCCACTTCAGTCCTGCGCTCCTATATGAAGTTCTCGGAACTGCGCGACCGCTACAAGGCTCTCGCGAAGGGGAGTTTCGAGGTCTGCGCCTCAGCGTCTTCCGCCCAGTCGATAGCGGCGTGGTATCGAAGCTATGACGGGCAGAAAGTGCTGGTCCTCCACAATTTTTCCGCCGCTCCCGCGAGCGTGAATCTCCCCTCGGACAAGCTGACACGGCTTCTGGGTTCGAACGGCACCGTCACGGTAAAAGGACAGAAACTGACTCTCGGCACTTACGCCTCGGCAGTATTTCTTCAGTAAACGAGGATGAAAAACTTACCGGGTCATTATTCAGAAATCACTGAAACACAAGACATACAATATGAAAAAAATCTTTCTGCTCATCGCCGCCGCCATCCTCTTCGCGGCCTCCTGCTCCACCGCTCCGGAGAAAAGTTCTCACGCGGAGTGGACAAAGGGTTCCACGGTCTATGAACTGAACGTCCGTCAGTTCACTCCGGAAGGTACTTTCGATGCCGCCCTGAAGCGTCTTCCCATCATCAGGAATATGGGCATCGACATCCTCTGGCTTATGCCGATTTATCCTATCGGCGAACTGAACCGCAAAGGCACTCTCGGCTCCTACTACGCCATCAGGGATTACCGTGCGATAAACCCTGAATTCGGCACTATGGAGGATTTCGAAAAATTCCTCGCCCAGGCCCACGAGTGGGGCTTCAAGGTCATCATCGACTGGGTCGCGAACCATACCTCGCCTGACCACGTATGGACTGTGGAAAAACCTGCGGACTGGTATGTCCGTGACGAGAACGGAGACTTCGTGGTCGAATACGACTGGACTGACATCGCCAAGCTGAACTACGGCAGCAAAGAAATGCGCGCCGAGATGGAGAGCTGTATGGAATTCTGGGTGGACAAGGGAGTGGACGGCTTCCGCTGCGATGTGGCCTATCAGGTGCCGCAGGACTTCTGGGAGAATGCCATATCCCGGCTGAAAAAGAAGAATCCGGAGCTTTACTTCCTTGCCGAAGGCGAGGAGCCGTGGCTCCACGCGGCCGGTTTCGACGCCACCTACTGGTGGAAACTCCACCACGTTATGAACGACATAGCACAGGGCAAGGCCGGCAAGGCTGAACTTCTGGCAGTCATAAACGAAAGTCTGAAGGACTATCCGTCGGACGCCTATCGTCTGGCATTCATCACGAACCACGACGAGAACTCCTGGAACGGCACGGAGTTCGAGCGTATGGGCAAGGCCTGGAGAGCGTGCGAGGTGCTTACCTGCACACTTCCGGGAGCGCAGCCTCTCATCTATACGGGACAGGAGCTCGGCTACAACAAGCGTTTCGAATTCTTCGAGAAGGACCCGCTTCCGGCCGAACATTGGTCGAATGAAGACAATATCCGCAACATCTACGCCTTCTACTTCGACCTGATGAACTTCTATCACGACCATCCGTGCGTCCAGGCCTGGAGCGGAGCCACGTTCGAGGTAGTGGAGAACGACTACCGCTGCATCGATGACAGCTGGCTCTCGTATAACAGGATACTCGGGGACGACTCCATAAATGTCCTCATCCATCTGGCCGAACCTTTCGAGACCAAGGTGTCGAACGGCGCGATGGTGATGGACGAGTCGGCCTTCGCAGATGAGGCTGCCGCCGACAGCACCGCACAGACTGCAGAATAATCTGACTACTGATAAGCGACACTATGAGAAGAATATGGATTTTAGCCCTCTCCCTGGCTCTGGCCTCGTGCTCGCGAGCGTTCGACCCCTCTTCGGTGCAGGACGCGGACGAGGTTCAGGTCGGCCGCATTGAGCCGCCCTGCTGGTGGACAGGAATGAAAACCCCGCTCCAGCTTATGATACACGGCGAAGGCATCGGAGAGTATGATGTCACCGTCGAGGGCAAGGGAGTCAGACTGACCGGAGTGCACAGAGCCGAAAGCCCGAACTACCTCTTCGCGGACCTCTCCATAGCCTCGAACGCCCCGGCGGGCGAGATATACCTCGTGTTCAGCCGCGAAGGCGAGAGTTTCAAGCGCGCCTACACCCTCTCGGAGCGCCGGGAAGGTTCCGCGCAGCGCGGGAGTTTCACCACGGCCGATATGATTTATCTCATTATGCCGGACAGGTTCGCCAACGGCGACCCGTCCAATGACAACTCTCCTCTCACCTCCGAACTCGCCGACCGCAGCGACCCTTTCGGCCGCCACGGAGGTGACATCCAGGGCATCATAGACCACCTGGACTATCTCTCGGACCTCGGAATCACCGCCATCTGGAATACACCTCTGCTTCTGGACGATGACAGGGGAGGAACTTCCTACCACGGCTATTCCTGTGCGGACTACTACCTCATAGATCCGCGTTTCGGAAGCAATGAACTCTACCGCACCCTCGTGCAGAAATGCCACGAAAAGGGCATCAAGATGATTATGGACGTGGTCACGAACCACGCTGCGGCAGACCATTGGTGGATGAAGGACCTGCCGTTCTCCGACTGGATAAACCAATGGCCGGAATATACTCACACGAACGCCTGCTTCTCCACGACCATCGACTATAACGCCTCCGCCATAGACCGCAAGGGAATGGACAAGGGCTGGTTCACGGAAACGATGGTCGATATGAATCTGGACAACCCTTACCTGCTGCAATATTTCAAGCAGTGGGCCGTATGGTGGATAGAGTGGGCCGACCTCGACGGCTTCCGCGTGGACACTTACCCGTATAACGAGAAGGTCCCGATGAGCGAATGGTGCCGGGCGGTACTCTCCGAATATCCGGACTTCAATATAGTGGGCGAGTGCTGGACAGGTTCCGTCCCTCAGCTCGCTTACTGGCAGGCCGGAAACCCGAACAAGGACGGCTTCGACTCTCATCTGCCGTCCATAATGGACTTCCCGCTGCAGGCTGCCATCTACACCGCCTTTCCGGAAGACAAGGTGAACTGGAATGAAGGTATGGTGCGCATCTACGACTGCATCTCGCACGATTTCGCCTATCAGGATATGAGCAATATGCTCGTGATGTCGTCGAACCACGACCTCGGCCGTCTCGGCGACGCCCTGAAGAAATGCCCGGAGCGACAGAAGCTCGTGATGACCCTGATTGCCACGGTACGCGGCATTCCGCAGATTTTCAGCGGCGACGAGATGATGTTCTGCTCCTCGGACGTGCGTCAGGGCGACGGCGGCAAGAGAGTGGACTTCCCGGGCGGCTGGCAGGGAGACGCTTTCGACCTCTTCACTCCGGAGGGCCGCTCCGCGGCCAATGTCTGGAATAACGGCGAGCCGCTTCCGGAGGGTACTTACGCAGACCTTTACGACTATGTGAGCACCCTGTTCCGCTGGCGCAAGACCGCCGATGTCATCCATAACGGCAAGACTATGCACTTCCTGACCCGTGACAACACCTACGCCTATTTCCGTTACGATGATGCGGGAAGGAAAGTCTTCGTCTATCTGAACAACTCCCGTGACGCCGTCACCGTCCCGTGGAGCTCTTATGCCGAGATTGCTTCGGACATCACCGAGGGGCGCAACGTCATCACCGGCGGGACGGTGGACTTTTCCGCCCCCGTGCAGGTGGGTCCGCTCCAGTCTCTCGTAGTGGAATTTCAATAACCGATATATCCGATGAAAAGATTACTTTATACGGCCGCTATGGCACTGCTTGCATTCTCCTCCTGCTGTCAGAGTTCCTCTGACTGCAAAGCCTCGCTCAGGGCTATGAAAGAGAGCCGGACCCAGGTTCTCGAACTGCTCTCCCCGGACGGAAGGCAGAAGATGGAATTCAGTCTTTCTTCAGACGGCCGTCCCGTTTACAGCCTCTCCTATGACGGAAAGGACGTGATTCTTCCGAGTACTCTCGGTTTCGAACTCAGGGGCAGCCTCAAGGCGGATGTCCTGGAATATGAACCTTCCGGAAAAGTGCTCAAGCACGACAGGAACGGATGCGGCTTCTTCGATTCCGGCTTCTCCATAGAAAGCACCCGGACGGAGTCGAAAGACGAATGGTGGAGTCCCGTGTGGGGCGAGGAATCCCGCATCAGGGAGAATTACAACGAACAGGAAGTGAACCTTATCCAGACATCTTCCGGACGGAGGATGACCCTGCGTTTCCGCCTCTTCGACGACGGACTCGGCTTCCGTTACGAGTTTCCTCAGGACCGGCAGATGAACTATTTCGTCATCAAGGAGGAGCTCACACGCTTCGCCATCCCGGGCGACTGGACCTGCTGGTGGATTCCGTGCGACTTCGACACACAGGAATACGAATATACCGAGTGCCGCCTGTCGGAAATCAGCTCCAGATTCGAGGGGGCTATGTGCGGCAACTCCTCACAGACTCCGTTCTCCACTTCGGGCGTGCAGACTTCCTTCCTGCTACGCTCGGATGACGGGCTTTACGTGAGCATACACGAGGCCGCACTGGTGAACTATCCTTGTATGCATCTGCTTGTGGACGGCCGCAGCAATGTCATCACCTCATTCCTGACTCCGGACGCCAAGGGCTGGAAGGGCTATATGCAGACTCCTTGCACGACCCCTTGGAGAACGGTCCAGGTCGCGGAGAGCGCGGAAAAGATGCTCGAAAGCCGTCTGGTCCTGAATCTAAACGAGCCTTGTGCTCTGGAGGACGTGTCCTGGATCCATCCGGTGAAGTACGTGGGAGTATGGTGGGAGATGATTTCCGGCAAGGGGACCTGGGCATACACGAACGACTTCAGTTCCGTACAGCTGGGCAAGACGGATTATTCTGCGGCCACTCCGAACGGCACTCACAGCGCCAATAATGCCAATGTCCGCCGTTACATCGACTTCGCCGCCGAACACGGTTTCGATGCCGTACTTGTCGAAGGATGGAACGAGGGCTGGGAAGACTGGGCCGTGGGCTCGAAAGACTATGTCTTCGACTTCCTCACCCCGTATCCGGACTTCGACATCAAGGCTCTGAACGACTACGCGCATTCGAAGGGCGTAAGGCTCATTATGCATCACGAGACATCCTCGTCCGTGCGCAATTACGAGCGACATATGGAGGCGGCATACTCTCTTATGAACAAGTACGGCTATGATGCGGTGAAGAGCGGTTATGTGGGCGACATCCTGCCGCGCGGCGAGTACCATTACGGCCAGTGGCTCGTGAACCACTACCTCTATGCCGTGACCGAGGCCGCAAGGCATCACATAATGGTTAACGCCCACGAAGCGGTGCGCCCTACCGGACTGTGCCGGACCTATCCTAACCTCATCGGCAACGAGTCGGCGCGTGGAACCGAATACCAGGCGTTCGGCGGCACACGTCCCGAGCACGAGACCATCCTTCCGTTCACCCGTCTGAACGGCGGCCCGATGGATTTCACCCCGGGCATCTTCGAGATGGACCTGAGCAAATTCTCCTCGAACACCTCGCACGTGAACGTCACCATAGCCAATCAGCTGGGCGTATATGTCACTATGTATTCCCCGCTGCAGATGGCGGCGGATTTCCCGGAGCATTACGCGCAGTTTATGGACGCTTTCCAGTTCATCAAGGATGTGGCCGTGGACTGGGAGGAGAGCCGTTATCTGGCGGCGGACCCGGGGGACTATCTGGTAGTGGCCCGCCGGCCGAAGAGGGCGACCCTGACAGGTTCTGCGGCGCAGTTCTGCACCCCGGGCAAGGATGTCTGGTTCGTGGGCGGCGTTAACGACGAGAATGCGCGCGATATGGAAGTGAAGCTGGATTTCCTTAAGGAGGGCTTGAGCTATGAGGCTACGCTCTACAAGGACGCGCCGGACGCCGATTATCGGACGAATCCGCAGGCCTACACCATAGAGAAGCTTCAGCTGCACTCGGGTGATGTTCTGAAGGTCCGTATGGCCCCGGGAGGCGGCTTCGCACTTTCCCTCAGGGAGATATAATCCTCGATATCAGACAGAAAACCGGGACGGCCCCATAAGGCCGCCCCGGTTTTTCAGCTTATATGCAAGCCGCTCAGTTGCTTCCGAACGGGTCGAGGGCGACTGTGGCCCGCCCGTTCGAAAAGGCTCCGTAATCATAGCCGTTTCTGGTGCTTTCCGACTCGGGCTCCCAGTAGAAGATGCCCTTGAACCAGTCGTAGGAGGCAGTATTGTCGAAAAGGTACTGTATCATTGCCTTGGACTTTTCCGGCTGGCTTGCCGGCATTCCGATTTCGCAGAGCATAACAGGGAGTCCGTAGGTGACGTGAAGTGTATTCGCGTTCATCACGAACTGCTTGGCCTTAGGAGTCCAGTCCGGAAAAGCCCCGTTCTCCCAGTAGGACGGGTAGAGGGAGAGGCCGATGATGTCATATTTAGCGGAATTGCTCTTCATAAGGCCGAAGAACCAGTTCGTGGCGCTCGAATTCCAGCCGTTGCTGATATGCAGGACTACGGAAGCGTCCGGATAGACGGCCTTCACCGCGTCATAGCCGGCATTCAGATAGGTGACGAAACTCCCCGTGGAGTTTCCCGAGACCTTGCCGCTCGGCCAGAGCATACCGCCTTCCACTTCATTGCCGACTGATACCCAGGTCACGTCCACTCCCGCGCTCTTGAGGGCTCCGAGGACAGAGCGGGTATGGGAAGAGACTGCGGCGGCCATTTCGGACGTGTTATAGCTCGCCCAGGCTGCCGGCACGGTCTGTTTCGCGGGGTCTGCCCAGCTGTCGCTGTAATGGAAATCTATCATTATCTTCATTCCCAGACCCTGAGCCCTTTTCGCCTTCACGAGAACATCGTCCTGTCCGCACCATCCGTCCGAGGGGTTCACCCATACGCGCAGACGTATGGAGTTGAATCCCAGGGCCTTCATAAGTGCGGTACATTCCATCTTCGTCCCCGAGGCGTCGTAGAATTCATAGCCTTTGCTCTCCATCTCGGTACACCAGGAGATGTCGGCCCCTTTGGCGAAAGCCACGGAGGAGTCATTCGGGTCCGGATTAGGTTCGTCTTTTTTCTTTTCCCCGCAGCCCGCTATGGAGAGAAGCAGTGCGCAGAGGCTGAAATAAAAAAGTAAGCGTTTCATAATCACTTGAATAATATAGGTAAGAACATATCGAGGTAATGCCTCCAGTTATTCCAGTCGTGTCCTCCGCCGGTGACGAAGAACGAATGCCAGACATTGTGCTGCGTAAGCTCGCGGTCGAGCCTCTGCGCATCGTCATAGACGGGGTCTTCGCTGCCGCAGGCCGTCCAGACCAGAGACAGGCGCGATTTCGCGAGCCTGTCGAAATAGGCCAAGGTCCTCTCCTCATCGAAGAATACGGGACTTCCGCTCCTGTTCATCCCCCGGAATCCCACGCTCAGAGGGCATACGTAGGCGAAGAGGTCCGGATACTGGCAGCTGAGCCTCAGGGCGTGTTCTCCGCCCGTTCCGGCACCGGAGACGGCGCGGTAGCTCTTGCCCTTATGGACATTGTAATTACTCTCCACATAAGGGATGATGTCCCTTACGAGACTGGTCTCGAAGAGTCCCGGACCGGCGTTCCTGTCGCTGAGGGGAGCCGGAGATCCGGTGAGGGATTGGCCGGAGGCCAGACGGGCGTCGCAGTTCGGCATTACGACGAGCATAGGCTGAGCCTTGCCTTTCGCTATGAGGTTGTCGAGTATCTGGGCGGCGCGTCCGAGCGTCAGCCACGAGTCTTCATTTCCGCCTTCGGGGTGGAGGAGGTAGAGTACCGGGTATTTCATTCGCCTGTTCTGGCCGTAGCCCTCTGGCGTATATACCCACATTCTGCGCTTCATTCCGAGGCTCGGGCTGTCGTACCAGACGGCGGAAATGCTTCCTCCGGCGGAGATGTCCCTGAAGTTGTCGGACTTGCTCCCCGGCTTGAGAAAGATGCTGCGTATGCCTTCCGGCAGTGAGAGGGAGGAAGGATTGGACGGGTCCGGGGCTTCCACGCCGTCCACGATGAAGCAGTAGGTGTAGATGTCCGGAGTTAGTTTCTGAATAGTGACGGTCCAGATGAAATCTTCCCCCCGGCGCATATCCACGGGGTTTTTCTGCCAGGAGCCGGAGAGTTTTACAGAGGTCGCGTAGTCAGCTGCGAGTCTGAAAGTTACGCTATCCTCTGCAATTATCGGCGATGTGGCTTTGCGGCCCGAAAGGACATTCTGGGCGAAGGTCGTGAAAGTAATCAGTACGGCAAGCGCCGTGCAGCTCAGTATTCTCCTCATTCTTCTTATCTGTTTCTGCGGCGGCCCCTCCCGCGCAAAACGCTTTGCGGGCCGCGCTCGCAAAGGTATAAAAATGTCAGAAAAGGAAAAAGGGATTGGCCGCAAGGCCAACCCCTTTCCATAGGTTTTTTATGAATCTTAAAGATTCGCTTAGTTATTTTTTCATCATCACCTTACATCAGGATGTAGCGGAGCAGGAAGAGAACCGCGAGCACCCACATAGTGACGCTGATCTTCTTGAACTTGCCGCTGAATGCGTTGATGAGGACGTAGGAGATCATACCGAGCAGGATACCGTGGGCGATGCTGTAGGACAGCGGCATCATAATGGCGGTGATGAATGCCGGGATGGCTTCGGAATAATCGTTCCATTCGATTTCGCGGATAGGGCTCATCATCATCACGCCGACAATCACGAGCACCGCGCCCGTGGCTGCGCCCGGGATGGCGAGGAAGACAGGCGAGAAGAGCAGGGCTATGGCGAAGCAGATGGCGATCACGAAGGATGTGAGACCGGTACGGCCGCCTTCGGCTACACCCGAAGCGCTCTCGATGTAGGTGGTGGTGGTGGAAGTGCCGAAGCAGGCGCCGGCTGTCGTGGCGACCGCGTCAGCCATAAGAATCTTGCTGATGCCGTCCACGTGGCCGTCCTTGTCCACCATACCGGACTTCACGGATACGCCCACCACGGTTCCGATGGTGTCGAACATATCGATGAAGAGGAAGGTGAATACTACCGCGAGCATATCCCAGGAGAGAACCTGGCTCCACTCGAACTGGCAGAAGATAGGGGAGATGGAGGCGGGCATAGCGACTACGCCGGTGAACTTGGTGATGCCCATAGGGATGCCGATGATGGCGGTGCCGAGCATACCGATGAGGATGCCGCCCTTAACCTTGAGGACTACCAGGACGGATGTGAGGAAAAGGCCTATGATGAAGAGGATGCTTGTGGAGCTCTTCAGGTCGCCGAGGGTGACGAGGGTGGAACCGTTGTCCACGATGAGTCCGGCGTTCTGCAGTCCGATGAATGCGATGTACAGACCGATACCGGCTCCGATGGCGTTCTTCATCGTGTTAGGGATGGCGTCCACTATCATCTCGCGCACCTTGGTGGCGGAGAGGATGATGAAGAGGATGCCTTCGAGCAGGATGGCCGTGAGGGCGAGCTGCCAGCTGTACCCCATACCGAGACATACGGTGAACACGAAGAAGGCGTTCAGACCCATACCCGGGGCCAGACCGAAAGGCTTCTTGGCGTAGATGGACATCACGAGAGTACCCACTATGGCCGCGAGAGCGGTCGCAGTGAAGACAGGAGCGTTAGGCATATCCGGAAGGTTGCTGAAAATGCTCGGATTCACAGCGAGGATGTATGCCATAGTGAGGAAAGTGGTGACGCCCGCTACGATTTCAGTGCGGACGCTGTGCTTCTGAGCGTCGAAGCCGAAGGCTTTGGCAAGGAAATTAGACATAGCTCACTCAGATTAGAAGACCCACTTGGTACCGAGACAAGGACGGCAGTAGAAACCGCTGCATCCGGCGAAGTTGTAGCTGAGCTCGATTTCGGTTCCGATGTGGAGGTTGTCCATACCGAAGAGCTTGCCGACATTGTACCAGAGCTGAGGCTCGGAGATGAAGATGACATTGCCCTCGGAAGCTTCGAGAGGGTTCTTGTCACCGTACCAGTAGGAGGTCTTCTCACCCCATACATCTGCGAAGCCGCTGAACTTGAGTCCGTTGATGCCGAGGAACTTGTCCATACCCCATACGAAGGTGAACTGGAGCGGAAGGTCTGAAGAGGCGGAACCGTTGAAAGTCTTATACATAAGCTCGAACGTGAAGGTGTTCGAGAAGTCCGCGTTGTGAAGGAAGTAGTTTACACCGAAGAGGAAGTTGCTGTTGCCGAAGCCGACGCCGCCGTTATACTCGACGTGTGCGCTGAGGCTCTTGAGAGCTGTGTTCTGCCAGAAGTTGATACCCCTCGCGATTTCGAAGTAGCTGCCGCTCACACCCTTGGTCTTGTTTCCGGAAGCGTCCTTGGGATGATTGTAGTCGTAGTCCACGAAGAAGAAGGTGTCACCCCACTTGTCTCCATAGTAACCCTCGAGCGTCGTCGTGACGTGCTTGCGAGAGAAATCATAGAAGGTCTGGAAGTTGGTTTGTGCCTTAGCTCCTTGAGCCAGGAACAGGGTAGCGAGAGCTCCCAAAATGAATACTTTTTTCATCTACTATATAGTGTAAAATGTTTTAAAGCTAAAGAGGCCGGCGCGTGCGCCGGTCTCTTTACAGTTGCAGGACGGATGTCACCTCGATGTCCCGAGGGAAGGTGCCGCGTCCTTTAAGCTCCGTCAGTTCGATGATGAAATTCAGATAGACGGCTTTCGGGTGCGATTTCGACACGAGCCTCAGCGCCGCGTCCATCGTTCCTCCCGTCGCCAGCAGATCATCGTGCAGCAGCACGACATCATCATCCGAGATGGAGTCTTTATGTATCTCTATGGTACTCTGTCCGTACTCCAGGTCGTAGCTCTCGCGATAGACTTCCGCGGGAAGTTTCCCCGCCTTGCGGACCATCACGAAGCCGGCCCCGAGCCTTTCCGCCAATATGGCTCCGAGGGCGTATCCCCGCGATTCCACTCCGACGACCTTGGTTATCCCCTTGTCCTTATACATCTCGTAGAGCCTGTCGCTCAGCTCCCTGAAGCAGGCTGCGTCCTTGAAGAGCGTAGTGATGTCATAAAAGAGTATACCCTTCTTCGGAAAATCAGGGACTGTCCGAAGATGCTGTTTTAAAGATTCAATACTCATCGGTAGGGAAAAATTGACGCGCAAAGTTAGGCAAATAATCCGATAATGCAAGACCGTTTTTCAGATTGTAGAGCTCCGCGGGAAACGAAAAAAGAGGACGGCCTTCCGGACATCCTCCCCTATGTATCTGTAAAGCTGCGACTTATTCCTTTGCAGTAGCCTTCACGACTTCGCTCAGCTTATTGTAAAGAGCGTCGGTCTTGATGACGAGGTCCTTGCGGATAGCGTTGAACTGCGCTTTCCGGCTGCCTTCCACCTTCTCGACGCAGCGGTCCCTGAGCTCGTTGTAGAGGTCGATGGCCTCGTCGAAGAGCTTGGAAAGCTCGTCGTCGGAAGCCGAAGGTCTCATAGATGCGAAGATGTAGCAATCATCGATGAATGCGCTGATGACGTATTCGATGTCCTTTTTGATGTCTCTGAGATTCATAATTCATTTGATTTGTAACAGGGCGCAAAGTTAGTGATTTTTCAAAATATATCACAATTCTCTCGCCCCGGGAGGTAAGTAACTCTTACTGCTTGAAATAATACGGACTCGTGCCGATGCGTGGGATGGAAGCGTCAGTCAGAATGCGCCGCGCGCGTATCGGACCGCGTCCGGCGTAGTCCTTCGAGGCAGGGTCGAGCGAATTTATCCGCACGAGCTGCGAAGAGTGTATATACATCCCGTCCCCTATATATATGCCCACGTGCGTGACTCTCTCGCTCTGCTCCTCTGTCGCGGCCCTGCCGAAAAAGAGAAGGTCCCCCGGCATCAGATGCTCCGTGTCAGGCACTATATCCTGTCCCACACGCGCCTGCTGCGAAGTGTTTCGCGGCAGCAGCACGCCGCTCAGGAAATACGCTGACCAGGCGAGTCCGCTGCAATCCACACCCTTTATCGAAGTTCCGCCCCAGAGATAAGGCACCCCGAGGAAGCGGTAAGCATTCTGCAGAACTTCTCCGGCCGTCGCGCTCCGCGTCGACGTCCAATCCCGCAAGTCCTCCACAGCCTCTTTCTTCACCCATCCGACCCGGCCGGAAGGCAGGACCACTTTCACGAACTTCCTGCAGGTGGCGGGTCTGCCCTTGCCGTCCAGGGCCTTGCGGACTATGTCGCCGGCTATGAAATCGCACACCCCCATACTCTTTTCCGAAGGCTCGCTCAGGATTTTCGCGTAATCTGCGGTGCAGATATACTTCGGGGCCTGAAGATAGGCGTCTTTCTCCGCCTCGCTCATCGGAACAAGCCCCATCGCGTTCACCCAGGCCTTATATGGCTTAGGGTTCACGATCTGTCTCCAGTAGGAATCCTCACCCACGATTTCCACCAGCGTCCCCATCAGGCTCTGGTCTCCCATCTCGGCAGCGTAGTCGGGCTGCTCTCTCATATTGTTCACGGACAGTTCCACTACCGCCCAGCGCTTTTCCTGCGAAAATCCGCTCAGGCACGCGAGCAGGCCTGCAAGCAGGCAGATCATCAGTTTCTTCATATAATGTTATCAATTTGTAAATACTTCAGTCTGTAATCCTTCCGGACACGATGGAAAACTTGCATCCTGAAGTACAAATGTAGTAAAAACTCCGGTTGAGGCTGCTCCGGGGTACGGAAAAAAGTATCGGAAAGAATCCTGGAGAGAAAAGTGGCGGTTTTCGGGAATTACTTTGTAAGTTATTTTTTAGGAATCACTAAATTTGGAGGATTTCACGTGAATGACTTAAAAGATGGCGACGAAAGCGAAAACGGTATGGTACTGCAGCTCCTGCGGCAACGAGAGTCCCAAATGGATGGGGCGATGCCCGGCCTGCGGAGAATGGAACACTATGATAGAGGAGCCGAAAGCCGCCAGGGCGCAGCCCGACTCCAGAGGCGGCTTCAGCGGCGTGGAACGCTCACGTCCCGTGAAGCTCCACGAGATCAGTGCGGAAGGGGAGCTGCGCCGCTCGCTCAGCAGCGCCGAGGTGGACAGGATTCTGGGCGGAGGCATCGTCAGAGGGTCTCTGGTGCTGATCGGCGGCGAGCCGGGCATAGGCAAGTCCACGCTTTCGCTGCAGATTCCGCTGCACTGTCCTCAGCTGCGGACTCTGTACGTCACCGGCGAGGAGAGCGTCAGGCAGGTGAAGATGCGTGCCGACAGGCTCGGCGGCGAAGCCGGCGGATGCACGGTGTACGCCGAGACCTGCCTCGAAAACATATTGGACGAGGCCAGGGGCCTCGGCCCCGACCTTATGGTGGTGGATTCGGTGCAGACGATGTATGTCAGCGCGGTGGAGTCTTCGCCGGGAAGCGTCTCGCAGATTAAGGAGGTGGCGGCAAGGCTCCTGCGCTTCGCGAAAGAGACGGGTGTGCCGGTGATTCTGATCGGGCATATCACGAAGGACGGCTATATCGCAGGTCCGAAGATACTCGAGCATATCGTGGACGTGGTGCTGCAGTTCGAGGGGGAGAACCGGGGGGCGTACAGGATTCTGCGGAGCATAAAGAACCGCTTCGGCTCCACGAACGAACTGGCCGTCTTCGAGATGACCGGCAGCGGACTTCGCGAGGTGAGCAATCCTTCCGAGATGCTCATTCCGATGCACGGGGGAAATCTGAGCGGTACGGCGGTGAGCGTGATGCTGGACGGGAGCAGGGCCTTCCTTTTCGAGGTGCAGGCGCTTGTGAGTTCGGCGGTTTACGGGACGGCGCAGCGCTCGGCTACGGGCTTCGACGTGCGCAGGCTGAATATGCTGCTGGCGGTTCTGGAGAAGCGGGCCGGCTTCAAGCTCGGGGCCAAGGACGTGTTCCTGAATATGGCGGGAGGTCTGAGGGTTACGGATCCGGCGGCGGACCTGGCGGTCATCTGCGCGGTGCTCTCGTCCTGCTTCGATTTCGTCATTCCGTCCGACTGCTGCTTCGCCGCCGAGGTGGGTCTCAGCGGGGAGATCCGTCCGGTATCGCAGATCGAAAGGCGCATAAGCGAGGCCGCCCGGCTCGGCTTCAAGACCATATATATATCGGAGTTCGCCTCGGCAGAGACTGCTTCCGGCGGTATCCGCGTCATCAAGGTCGCCGATGTGCCCGCCCTCGTGAAAAGCCTTTTCCGGAGCTGATCCTCCCGGGGCGGAAAGCGGTGTGTTCCGTTTAGTTATTTTTTTAGAATCACTTAGTCCGCACAGGGCACGAAAGATACTCTGGAATCACTACCTTTGAGGCCGCGAAAGATAAAACAGATTCTAAACATAGCTCGAATATGAAAAAAACAGTATTGGTTTCCGGCGGCGCCGGATACATCGGCAGCCACGTGACCGTAGAACTCGTGGAGGCCGGCTACGATGTTGTCATAGCCGACAATATGTCGAACTGCGATGACACCTGCTTGCGCGGGGTCCGCGAAATTACGGGCAGGGACCTTCCGTTCTACAGGATGGACTTCTGCGACGCGAAAGCCGTGGAGCAGCTTTTCAGCGACGTGCGCATCGATGCGGTCATCCATTTCGCGGCCTACAAGGCCGTGGGCGAGTCAGTCGCTGAGCCGGTTAAATACTATCTGAATAATCTCACCTCCTTCCTGAACGTTCTGGATGCCGCCCGGGTGCACGGCTGCAACGTGCTCTTCTCCTCTTCCGCCACCGTCTATGGAGAGCCGGATAAACTGCCCGTGACCGAGGAGTCGCCGCGCCAGAGCGCCACTTCCCCTTACGGGAACACCAAGCAGATGTGCGAGGATTTCCTGCGCGACAGCGTGAAGGCCTATCCGGAGAAAATCAGGGGCATCGCCCTGCGTTACTTCAACCCCATCGGTGCGCATCCGTCAGCCCTCATAGGAGAACTGCCGCGCGGAGTCCCGAATAATCTCGTGCCTTTCATCACCCAGACGGCCAGCGGCATACGCGAGTGCCTGTCCATCTTCGGAAACGACTATCCGACTCCGGACGGGACCTGCCAGAGGGACTACATCGACATCGTCGACCTCGCGAAGGCACACGTCTGCGCAGTCCGCAGGATGCTGGACGGTAAGATGGAGTCCGGCTACGAAATATTCAATATCGGTACCGGCCGTCCGGTCTCGGTTCTGGAGCTTGTGAACACTTTCGAGCGGGTGAACGGCCTGAAACTGAATTACCGTTTCGCGCCGCGCCGCGCCGGGGACGTGACGGCCATCTGGGCTGATCCGTCGCTCGCGGAGCGCAAGCTGGGCTGGAAAGCCGGGCGCAGCCTCGACGAGACTCTCAAGTCCGCCTGGGAGTGGGAGAAGCACATACGCGGGATAAAATAAGAGTTCGGGGTGAAAAAGCCTGTGTTTTTCACCCCGAACGTGCTTTCGAGGACCTGCAGGGTGAAAAAGGGCCGCTTTTTCACCCTGCAGGTCTTCCGTCTCCACCCTTAGAGCAGTTGTCCCTGCCAGGCGTCAAGCCGCTCCAGCCGCTCATCGAGAAGCCGGAGGATTTCGCAGTTGCGTATGAGGCCCCAGCGGCTGCAGTTCACGAAGCGCGGCGGCACTTCCCCTGCGACCCTCTCTATCGCGAGCGAAGGGCGCAGCCTCTGCAGCACGGACACGATAAAGTCCAGATACTCGTCCAGAGTCCATCTCGTAAAGCGTTCGGGGAAAGAGGCTTCCTCTTTCTCCATAGCCGTTCCCCGGATGATCTGCAGCTGATGGAACTTCACGCAGGTGAGCGGCAGAGCGTTTATCAGGGAGCATTCCTCCAGCATCATCCCCGGAGTCTCGCCGGGCAGGCCGAAAATGAAATGCGCCCCGCATTCTATGCCGCGCTCCGCAGTTATCTCCACCGCCCTGCGTGCGCAGGCGAAGTCGTGTCCCCGGTTTATGTGCCGCAGGGTAGCGTCACAGCACGACTCCACCCCGTACTCGACCACCACCGCCGGCCGCTCGAAGCTCCCTCTCGGCTCCTCGAACTTTCTTTCGCCGAGGGCCGCTAACGCGTCCAATTTCTCCCCGTCCACGCAGTCGGGTCTCGTGCCTACGACTATCCCAACCACATCAGGATGCGAGAGGGCTTCGTCCCAAAGCTCCCGCAGCCTCGGCAGAGGGGCGTAAGTGTTCGAATATGACTGGAAATAAGCCAGATAGTGTCCGGCGTTGCGATAGCGGACGCGGTGGAACGCGATGCCCTCGTCCAGCTGGGCCGTTATGGATTTCCCGGGGAGGCTGTACCCGGGATGGAAAGCCGCATTGTCGCAGAAAGTGCAGCCTCCCGTCCCTACGGTCCCGTCCCGGTTCGGGCAGGTGAAACCGGCGTCGATAACGAGCTTCTGAAGGCGCTCGCCATATTTCTGCCGGAACCAGCCCACATAGCTGCGGTATCTCTTGCCGTCCGGAAACTCTGCGCGAGACTTGCCGATGACCTCTGAACTCACTGATTCTCCTCCGCCAGCAGGCTTATTATCTTGTCCATCAGAAAATTGATACGGGAGACTTCCACGATGGTGTTGTTCGTTATGATGGAGAACACGATAGTGTCGGTATCGGCTTTCGAAGGGTCTGCGGGCAGGATATAGCCGCTGAAGGCCCGTACTCCACCCATACTCCCGCTCTTCATCAGCACGCGGTTCCGGACGCTTTCCGGGGCAGTCCTCATACGGCTCACCATCGTCCCCTTCCCGGGGCCTGGGAGCGTGGAAAGGAAGTCGTCGCTTCGCACCGCCGCGAGGTAGTCCGTAAAGAACGAGGGAGAGATATAGTTGTTTCTCGAAAGCCCGCTGCCGTCAGCGATTTTCACCGTTTCGGGCCTCAGTCCCAGAGCCTTCAGCGCCGCACTTTCCGCCACCGCGCAGGAATCGTAGCAGGATGAGCCGGTGCGTTTCAGGCTCAGGGCGCGGAGCAGGGTCTCCGCATAGAAATTGTCGCTCTCGAAATTGGTCTTCCGCGCGATGTCCTTCAGCGCGGGAGACAGAGACTGCCCGAGAGAGCGGAGCTCATTGGCCGGGGCGGCCCCGGCCGCAAGAGACTCCTCAGTGAAGTTCCTGAGTCTGCCGCTGCGGTCGATGTCGGCGGGACCTCCGCTGATGCGGATTCCGCCCGCTTCGAGGTAGCGGAAGAAGTAGTACGCGCAGGTCAGAGCGCCGAAACGGTTGCTGCAGCTCATCCGGTAGGCTCTGCGCCGTGCCGCGAGCCTGCCGCGGATTTCTCCGACAGGTGCGAGGTCTGTGTCGAAATATATAAGAGTGTTCGCAGACCCCTCGGGTCCGCTCAGGGCCGTCACTCTCAGTTCCATCCACGGAGTTTCCGGGAACGCTGTGCGCACGCTCAGGCTGTCGCCCGAGGAGGCTCCCGGCACGATTTCGAACTCCTGTATATTCTCGTAGAAGTTCAGGGCTCCGGGACCCGCGCCGTAGTCGGTTCCGAGGTCTTCGTACTCCCAGCTCGGGTGCTCCGCCTCGCCGTCATAGTATCTGCCGTCTCCGATCACGTGACCCTCGATGCGGGCGATTCCCGCGTCGCGGACCAGTTTCTCCCAGGCGCAGAACGTGGTCAGCAGCGGGTAGGCGACAGAGTCGCGCGCTCCTATGGTCGGGTCGCCGCCGCCCACGATGTAGAGGTCTCCCCGGAGTGTCCCGTCTTCGATGACTCCGCTGTATGCGAGGGTGGTGCTGAAACGAAAGTCGCTACCTAACTCTCTGAGCGCAAGGCCAGTGCTGAGGAGCTTCACGTTCGAAGCCGGCAGCAGGCGGAGGTCCGGGTTGTACTCGGCGATCACCTTGCCGTCCAGTCTGCGGGCGCTCACGCCCCAGGCCGCCTGAGCGAGTTCTTCGCTGGTTTTGAGCTGCTCGACATATTGCTGTGCCTTCGTCTGGGCCGCAAGCTGGAAGACGGAGCATAGAAATAATGTGCAAAATACAATAACTGCTGACTTTTTCATAACGCGCAAAAATAAACATTTTTTCTCTGCTCCGGCGAATCGGTCCGTTTTTGCCTTCGAGGTGCCGAAGTTTTGTCATATAAGTACCGAAAATGGCAATAATTGTATCATAATCGACTTGAAAATGTATTTAGTTTTGTTCTTGCCACATTGGTACTGATAACCGAACGATGTTTAAAATCAACCAAATAACGGCTCACCTGCAAACTTCCGTGGAAGGCTACCCAAAGACTTTACATAGCCTG
>JAUMVX010000093.1 GCA_030529945.1 Bacteroidia bacterium
CCGGTATATCGGCATATCCCGTTTATGGTCCCGCACCATACTGTCCCGTCACTGTCCACCGCCAGACATTTGACCTGGTTGTCGCTCAGACTGGACGGGTCATCCGTGTGGTACCAGCAGTGGTAATCGTAACCGTTATAGCGGTTCACGCCCCTGTCGGTCGCTATCCAGACGCAGCCTTTCCCGTCTTCGGCGAAGGCGTTCACGGAATTGTTAGAAATGGTCCGGGAGATTTCCGCGAACTCCTCGAAATCATAACAGACCTCCGCTTCTTTCGCGCAGGAAAGAAGCAGAAGTCCTGTTATGGCTGCAAGGAGTATATTCCGCATAGTTTTCAGCTGTTCACTTCCGTTGCAAAGTTAGTGATTCGAGCGGATATTATTTCTTGTAAGTTATTTTTTAGGAATCACTAATCTGCGGAATAGGCCTTGATTTCGAAATCCCTTACCACATAGGAGCTGCCGTTCACGAGAACTCCGGCCCCGGTGGAGGAGAAACTGATGCCCCCGTCAGGACAGCCCGAAATGGCCACCGTGCTTCCTGCACAGATGAGATTCAGGTCGTCCCCTTCGTAGAAATACGAACCTCCGATGCCCTGTCCCCACGCCGACGCGTCATAACCGTTTATCATCAGTCCTGCGGCCGCGGCATTCTCCTGCACCGCGAAGCTGCCGAGGAAGTCGGCTGCGGTCTCGTCGACTATCGGTCTGAATACGGCCAAGGTCTCATCGCGCGGATCCTTGATCTCTATGATGTACATCTTGATGCCCGGCACTTCTACATAGCTGTAAGTGCTCCAGTCGAAGGTGTAAACCTTGCTGACTGCGGCAGTCCATACATTCCAGTCTCTCTCCGGAGCCGGTTCGGGAGTCAGCCTGCCGGTATATGCGATGGTGAAGATCGTCCCGTCCTCGAGAATGAGCGTTCCGCTGACGCTGTAGAGTTCCTTCTCCGCATCGGAAAGCGAAATCTGCAGCTCGCCGCCAGTCACAGCCTTTGCCGTGCCGGAAGCGGAGTCCCCGTCCGCCAGAGTGCAGAACTGCGAGCCTTCGAGATAGGAAAAGCCCCAGCCCGAATCGACCATTTTGCCCGCCATAAAGCTTCCTGTCCGGACTTCGTCCAATGCCGCAGCGCTGAACGTCCCTTCTCCGAGAGCCTCGGTCTCCGTCACGAACTTGATGATGAGGTATTCCCCGGTTCCGCCGTAGGTGTCATAGTATTCACCTTTCGTGCAGCTCACTCCCTTGCCTCCTATGCTGAGAGTCTGGATATATTTTCCCTCACCGTATGCCGCGGTATGACTGATGAGATACTGCCTGCAGCAGTCGGTATTCGCGGCTCTGCTGTGCTGAGGGACTCCGGAACCCTTGGCGAAATGTACGTATTCCTCTCCGTCCATAGAGACGGAAAGGGAATTGAGCGCGTTCTGCGCTATTTCCACCGTGCCGTCCAGAGCCTTGCTCGTGCCGTTTTCATCTATAACCGCAGCCTGCAGCAGGCTTCCCGCCTGATGTGCCGAAGACGCTCTGTAAGTGCCGTCGAAAGACTTGGCCCCGC
>JAUMVX010000064.1 GCA_030529945.1 Bacteroidia bacterium
GGCTCTTAAAAGGAGCTCAGGGTCTGGAGTAGGGAATGGACAGGCTCTTAAAAGGAGCTCAGGGTCTGGAGTTCGGAGAGGCGGACGCGGAAGACGGAGTCGAGGGCGGGTTTGAGTTCGGGACGGACAGGCTCTGCGGAAGGGGATTCCATCTTGAGAGGGTTTATCGGCTGGCCGTTCTTCCAGACGCGGAAGTCGAGGTGCGGGCCGGTGGAAGTTCCGGTGGAGCCCACGTAGCCGATGACCTGGCCCTGCTGCACACGCACTCCTGCGCGGATTCCCTTGGCGAAACGGGACAGGTGCAGATAGCCGGTGGTATAGACGCTGTTATGGCGGATCTTTATGGTGTTGCCTCCGCCGCCGCCCCAGCCCGCGCTCAGAACCGTCCCGTCACCCAGGGCCACGACGGGCGTGCCGGCGGGAGCCGCATAATCCACACCGGTGTGGGGCCTTACCTTGCCGGTCACCGGGTGCTTGCGGGCGTAGGAGAATTTAGAGGAGATGCGCCTGAATTCCAGAGGGGCCTTCAGGAAGGCCTTGCGCATACTCTCGCCCTTTTCGTTCCAATAGATATTGCCCCCGTCACCCTGGTCGAACATCACGGCGTAAAGCTGAGTGCTGTCGCGGGTGAAGCAGGCGAAATAGACCGTGTCTATGGACATCAGTTCACCTCCGCACTCTCTCTGGCCATAGATGACTCTGAAACGGTCGTCCTTCTGGAGTCCGAAAAAGTCCACTGTCCAGGCATAGATGTCCGAAAGCTTGAGAATCAGCAGGGGAGAGGATCCCGCCGAGGTCATATCGTTCCACAGGGACGAGGAGATGACTACGTCGGCGTATTTCCGCACGGTCTCCACCGGACGGCTCACCTTGCGGATATCCAGGGAATCCGCGAAGCGGAATACGGTGCGGTCTACAAGGTTATTCTCATAGACCAGAAATGACGGCGCGGTGGCGATGGAGTCCCGATAATAGGCCCTGTAGCTGTTCCCGGCACGCATACGCCGAACATCGAAAAGGCTGTCGCTGCACATCCGGGCCATCTCGTAGGCCGCTGAGGCTCCTACCCCGAGACGGGTCAGAAGGCCCGAGAAGGTTTCCCCGCTCTTTACGGTGCCGCGTTTTTCCAGATAATCTTCAGTAAAGAATCCCAGAGGGGGAATGCTGTCTTTCACTGCGGCGGGCTCTTGAGAATTCTCCGCCTGTTTATGGGAGCCGCCGCAGCCGATGAAAAGCGGGAGCATCGCCAGCAGAATCAGGGCCGGAAATGTGGCTCGTCTAAAAGCGATAATCGGAAATCTGGCAGGTCTCATAATAACGAAAAAAGGGAAAGCTTAGTACATCGCACCGCTACAACCTCTTGTCCTTGCTGTCTTCCGACCCTGGGGAAGTTGGGAGGGAGCTGGTCGTGTACGACTTTCCCGTCACAAAGGTAATCATTTTTCTCAAGATTGCAAGGATGCCGTGAAAACTGGCATCTCCGCAGGGGGCTTTTCGAAGCTACCCCCTCCGCAGAGGGTTTTCCGGGGGATGGAGGAAGCACGCTCCCGCACCCTGCGAACCACCTCCGGCACTCCACACCCTGCGAACCACCTCCGGCACTCCGCACCCCCCAACGCTCAGTCCCTACAGGAACACGGCGTTCAGCGCGGCGAGAGCCAGCCTGTAATCCTTTTCCGTATCCAGAGTCTCCTCCAGATTCTCATAGAAGAGGTCTAATTCGGAGATGTAGTCTATCACGGAAATCTCGCCCTGCGCCTGGGCCTTCTTCAGAAACTCCCGGCTGTCGGCCTCCTCGAAACTGCGCCGGCGCTCCGTACTGAGCTCCCGCAGCCCTTCAGCCTCAGCATATTGCGAAGCTATCTGATGGCGGCAGGCCAGAAGAGCCTCCTGCTGCTCGGAGCGTGCGGCATTCAGACTGGCCTTGGCCCTGCGTATGCTCGGCGAACGGTTCCAGAGCGGAATGGAGACCCCGAAGGTGACGCCCCTGTAGGCCTCCTCCGAGGCTATTTCGGACATATATCCCATAGTCAGTTCCGGCAGCCTCTGCGCCTTCTCCACTTTCAGCTGACTGCTCCTGAACTCCACCTGCTCCCTCACGTATGCGAGGGCCGGACTCTGCTCCGAGGCCAGAGCGAAATACTCCTCGAAACTCTCCGGCAGCGGCCGGCTTAGTTCGTCGAGAAAAGCATCTATATCAGTTTCAGTCACTTCCAATGCTTCTCCGCCGTTCAGACGAGCCAGATCCAGAGAGAGTTTCCTGTGTTCCAGCTCCGCTCTGGAGAGCTTTCCGGACACCTCCGAGCGGTGCAGACGGGCATTGTTCAGCTCCAAAACCGAAGCGTCGCCCAGCTCCACCTTGCGCGTGTATGCGTCCACGAGATGATCGGCGTCGCCGAGATGATGCCGCAGCGCTTCGCGCAATGCGTTATTGTACACCAGTTCGATGCAGATCTTCTCCGCTTCGAGCAGAATCTCCTGGCGCGTGGCGCGGTACTCTATGGCGAGAAGCTCCCTGCCGGAGGCGGCCTCCTTCGAGCGCAGGCCGCTCAGAAGGGCCATATCGAAGCTCTGCGTGACGCGGAAATCGTGCCGGCGGGCATCGGAGCCGCCCCAGAGATAATTGAACTCCACTTCGGGATTGGCCGGCCTCGTCCGGCCGGTCCATTCCTCTTCTTCCGCGACTTTACGCCATTGCGCGCTCCGCAGCGTCGCGTTGCGGCTTTCCACGCTCTGCAGCACCTGCGAAAGGGTCTGCGCGGAGCAGAGGCAGCCCACGAAGAGAGTCAATATGCTGAGTATTACGTGCTTTCTCATTTCTTTCTGCTGATGAAAATGTACATTATCGGGATGATGTAGCCGTTCAGGACGGTGGAGGTCACGAGTCCGCCGAGGATGACTTTCGCCATCGGGGACTGGATTTCGTTTCCCGGCAGGTCTCCGCCGAGCGCGAGCGGCAGCAGGGCGAGGGCCGAGGTGATGGCAGTCATCAGAATCGGGTTCAGACGGTCGAGCGAGCCGGAGCGCACGCTGCCGCGCAGGTCGGAGCTCTCGCCGTAGAGGACGTTGTACCTGTCTATCAGCAGCATACCGTTTCGGGTCGCGATGCCGAAGAGGGAGATGAAGCCGATGATGGCTGGGATGCTGAGCATTCCGTCGGTCAGGGCGATGCAGATGACGCCTCCGATCAGCGCGAGCGGCAGGTTCAGCAGCACCACGAGGGTCTGGCGGCTGTCCTTGAACTCGCCGTAGAGCAGCAGGAAGATGATGATGATGGAGAAGACGGAGATGAGCGCGATGGTCTTCGAAGCCCTCTCTTCGGACTCGAACTGCCCACCGTATTCGATGTGATAACCCTCCGGCAGGCTGATTTCGGAGTCGATTTTCTTCTCTATCTCCTTCACCGCACGGCTCAGGCCGCCGCTCTCTACATTGCAGGAAATCACCAGTTTGCGCGAGACGTTCTCGCGGTTTATGGTGTTCGGACCGGACGAGGAGCGGATGGTGGCGACCGAGGCGAGCGGCACTCCGTCCGCTATCAGAATGTCGCCCAGAGACTCTATGGTCGAGCGCTCGCCGTCCTCGACTTTCAGCGTGAGGTCGAAGGAGCGGCTGCCTTCATAGACCTGCGAGACGCTCCTGCCTTCGAGGAGCACGGAGACTGCCCGCCCGAATCCGGACATCGTGATGCCGTGCTGCGCGAGCTGCGTGCGGTTCGGCTCGATGACAAGCTCCGGCCTCTCGACCTGCTGCTCCACATTCAGGTCCGTGATGCCGTCTATGCCTCCGATGACCGCTTTTATCTGATTTCCAAGCGCGTACATTCTGTTCAAGTCGGTGCCGAAGAGCTTGATGGCTATGCTGGCCTTGGTGCCCGAGAGCATCTCGTCCATACGGTGCGCGATAGGTCCGCCGATTTCGATGTTCACCCCCGGCAGCACGGAGAGCTTGCTGCGTATTTCCGCGAGCATTTCAGCTTTCTTGCGTTTGCCCAGCGTGTAAGGGCAGTCGAACTCGGAGGTGTTCACTCCGAAAGAGTGCTCCGAAAGCTCCGCGCGGCCGGTTCTGCGACCCACGCAGCTTATCTCCGGCACCGTGAGAAGGATGTTTTCGGCCATCCGGCCAATCCTGTCCGACTCTTCGATCGAGATTCCCGGGACGGTGCTGACCGCGATGGTCAGAGACCCTTCGTTGAATGACGGCAGGAAGCTCCGCCCGAGCAGGCAGAAATACACTACGGCCACTGCGAGCAGCACTCCCGTGCCGCCCAATACCGCAGCCTTGTGCCCGAGGGCCCAGTCCAGACTCACGGCGTATATCTTTCGGAGTTTCACGACCACCCAAGGGTCTTTCTCCACTCCTCCGCGATCGAGATGGCGGTCTTTCAGGAGGTAGGTGCAGAGTACCGGGGTGAGGGTCAGCGCGACGAGAGTGGAGGCGAAGAGGCTGATTACGAAGGCTATGCCCAGAGGTATCAGCATCCGGCCCTCCATCCCGGAGAGGAAGAAGAGGGGCAGGAAGCAGGCCACGATGATGAGCGTGGAATTGAACATAGGCATACGGACTTCCTTCGAGGCTTCGAAGACGGTCTCCAGCGTGCTCAGGCGATCTTCCGGCCCCCGTTTCCTGTTCTGTCTGAGGCGTTTGAATACGTTTTCCACGTCCACGATGGAGTCGTCCACCAGCGAGCCTATGGCTATCGCGATGCCTCCCAGGGTCATCGTGTTCACGGTGAGTCCGAAGAGTTTCAGCACGATGAGCGTGATGCAGATGGACAGGGGCAGGGACACGAGCGAGATGACCGTGGTCCTCCAGTTCATCAGGAAGATGAAGAGCACGAGCACCACGAAAAAGGCTCCCTCCAGCAGGGATTTCTTCACATTGTCAATGGAATTCGAGATGAAGTCGGCCTGGCGGAAGATGTCGGTGTGTATCTCCACGTCGGAAGGCAGGGTCTTCTGAAGGTCGGACAGGGCCGCCTCGATTTTGTCGGTCAGTTCTATGGTGCTGACATTCGGCTGTTTGGTGACGGTCATCACCACTGCGGACTGCCCGTTGCACGAGGCTATGCCCAGCAGGGGAGTCTTGCCTCCCGTGCGGATTTTCGCCACGTCGCCCAGCAGCACCGGAGTGCCGTCGGGAGCCGTCTTCACGAGCGACTGCCCGAGCTGCTCTATGTCTGAGGAGGAGAGCATTCCGCGGACGATGTATTCGTTCCCATATTCGTAGAGCGTGCCTCCGGAGGCGTTCCTGTTCATATCTTCCACTGCGTCAAGCACTTCGTCCAGGCTGACGCCGTAATGCCTCATCGCGGCCGTGCGCAGGAGAATCTGGTATTCCTTTATGTCTCCGCCCATTACCGCCGCCTGGGCGACTCCGCCTGTGGAGAGCAGGCGCGGGCGTATGGTCCAGTCCGCGATGGTACGCAGGTCCTCGAGGGAGGTTTCATCGGCCGTGAGGCCGATTATGAGCATCTCGCCGAGAATCGAGGAGTGCGGTCCGAGGGTCGGAGTGCCGACATTGGCCGGAAGCTCTCCGGCGAGCATCGCAATCTTCTCGGAGACAATCTGCCGCGCGATGTAGATGTCCGTGCCCCAGTCGAACTCGACCGAGACGTTCGAGAAGCCGTTTGTAGATGACGAACGGACGCGACGCACGTTCGTCGCGCCGTTCAATGCGGTCTCGACGGGGAAGGTGACGAGTCTTTCGACTTCCTCCGCGGCCATCCCCTCGGCCTCCGTCATCACCACTACGGTCGGGGCGTTCAGGTCGGGGAAGACGTCCACGTCGGTGGTGCTTGCCGAGTACAGGCCTCCGACCATCAGCAGTGCGCTGCAGGCGAGGATCACCAGCCTGTTGTCGAGGGCGAAACGTATGATTCTGTTAAGCATAGGCTTCCTCCTGTCAATGCTGGTGGTTGTGTCCCGCCGGGGCTGCGGCCACCGAGGCGAGCTTTATCTGCATAGCGCCCTTCACGACCACTCTTTCTCCGGGGCTTATGCCGCTGAGTATCCGGACTTTGACTCCGTCGCTTCCGCCCGGAACGATGTCTCTTTTCATAAAGGCGTCATCCTCGTGCTGTACATAGACGCTGTATATTCCCTGGCTTTCCACCACGGCTTCCACAGGGACGGTGAGCGCTTCGGTGCTTTCGCCGGTGAGGAGCCATACGTCCACGTAGGCCCCCGGGATGGCTGAGGAGCAGCTGTCGAATTCGAAGGTGACAGGCAGGAATCCCTCTTCGGCCGTGCGGCTGAAACCGATCAGGCGGCCGCCGTGTTCGCCGAGGCGGACGAGGTCACCGCCGGGGAGGGCGAAATTGGCCGTGGCCAGCTTAGGGAGGATGCCGTAGTACTTCAGCGGGAGTTCTGCGCGAAGGCTGAGCTTGCCGCCGCGGCTGATGACTGCGAGCGTCTGTCCGGTGGAGACGTATTGGCCTTCTTTGGCGTAAAGAGCTGTGACGTATCCGTTTGCTGGTGCATTTACGTTCAGTCCGCTTTCGCCGTAGCCGCTGCTCGTCAGGGCTTCGTAGGCTGCGCGGGCCTGCTCGTATTCGAGTTTGCTGCGGTCGAAGTGGCTCTGGGATATGATGTTGTCCTTCAGAAGCTGCGTGTCGCGGAGGTATTCCTTTTCGGCGGTCTCGTAGGCGGCGCGGGCTTTGGATACCGGGTCGCCGCCGTCGGCCGTCCTGGTGTTTATGACCGCGAAGACGGTGCCTTCGCTAAGGAAGGAACCTTCGGCGATGGTCTTGCCGCTGAAGTGGAAGATGCCGGAGGTTGTGGCTGAGATGACGCTCTCGTCGCTGCGGGCCGCAAGGATGCGTCCGCCGACCTTCACGACTTCCGCGAACGGCTCGGGCTCGATGCTTTCCACTACCACCCCGAAGGTCTTCTGCTTCTGCTGCGAGAAGACGATTTCGCCCTCGTGGGAGTCTGTGTGGGCTTCGGCTTCTGTGCTGTGGGCTTCGGTGTGGGTGTGGTTATGGGCTTCCGCCTCAGCTTCGCCGTGGTGATGACCCTCGTGGGCGTGCCCCTCGCACTGCACGCCGTGCTCGTGATGATTCTCAGTCCCGTGGGTATGCCCCTCGCACTGCTCTGCGTGCTCGTGATGCTCCTCAGCCTCTTCACTGTGCCGGTTTCCGGAGCCGGCCCCCGAACCGCAGGCCGCCACCGAAATGCACACGGCAGCCGCCATCAAATATGACAAAATCCTCATAAAATGAAACTGTTTTTTCGTACCCTGTCCGCGCCGCTTCTTTCGCACACATCTCCTTCTCCTTCTCCTTCTCCTTCCATCTCTTTTTTACACATTCCCTTTCGCACGCGAACACCGCAAAGGTACGAAGCACCCCCCTCTCCGTCAATCCTCATTTATTGGGATGGAACGCTCCGGCTTTATTGGGATGGATTACTCCGGCCCGCTACCCCCGTCATTGCTCGCCCTTTCGTATTCGTCATTGCCGGCTCCGACCGGCAATCCCGTTATGGCAACGGGATGCCCGATCAAGCCGGGCATGACAAAACGCAAGTCGGGCAGGGCAAAGCTCTGGCCGCGAAGGCCCTCGCCGCACCTCATTACTGCACCAAACCGCTTGAAGGCGATATATGCAGCTCCGCCGCCATGCATCCCGGCAAGGTTGCTTCCGAATACGAATACTTCGTCGGGTCGTAATTCCGTGATGTAATCCGGAGTGTAGTCCGGACGTATATCTCCGTTGTAAACTCTGCCAGTTAACTTGGTAAGCTAATCTCTTTTCCCTGGCATCTTGTCGATAAACTGTTCTTTTACAAGGCGATACGCTTCCTGGGGGTCGAACGGTTCCGCACCTTCACGCAGAAGGATGTCGGTGTCTCCCAAGAACTCGGAATCCTCCATCTTCAGATTCATGTTTTGGACAAATTGCTTGTATGTTGGTTGCTTGTCGACAACAAATTCAATGTATCGACAATAACACTCCAGCACTCGATTCGCATCGATTTTTCCGCTGCCAATCGCTACCTGTAAATCGAACAAGTCCCTGCCTTTCTTCCGCTGATACAAGGCTCGCAATTTCGTGCCCACCAACTCGTCCAACTCATACGTGGTCAGTTCGCATTGTCCTTTGAACCAGGGACTGTCAACAGAGAAAGGTACCTTCTTGAGTCCAAGTACATTGAAGTGTTCGAAGCAGTTGATTTCTACTTTCAGGCGGATAGGTTGGACCGGCGGCACTTCCGATTCCATCCGGAACAGCATGGTGTTGTTGTACCGCTTCTGCTTGGTCACCTTATTCGGCATCCATGAGAGTACCTCTCCGAGTCGGAACATAATAGGCTTGATGGGACCGGGGTTAATCTGCACAAGGTCAATATCTTCGCTATATCTGACCTGGGGTCTGAGGTATAGCTTATGCAAAGCCGTGCCGCCACGGAAGGCCAGATTCTCCGCAAGGAAGTCATCACTGAAGATACACACCAGCGCCTTGCAGATAATCAAATCCTGCTCCACCATGGCTGGTTCTGTCCAAGGAGCCTGCTCGTTCCAGGCCATTATTGATGCTCTGTCAATCATATTTCGTCTATTTCTATTTCTATATTTCCGGCAACATGCCATCTGTTTGCAGTAGCATTCGGGTTATCAGGAGCAGTATTGTTCAGCATAATGCTCTTTAGATGGGGATGGGATGCCTTAAGTAATTCATATAGCTTGTCCGCCTGTTCATACTGTTCTAAAACGAACTCCAAAAGATACCCTAAGCGCTGCAGGGTGGCAGATGAAGTATATGGGAAAACCTTTTCCATCTTGGCTATATCAATCGTCTCTGACAGTTCCGACAAAACGGTAGCGGCCCGCTGAAGCCCGCCGATATGACCGGCAAACTGCACCAAATCAACAGCCGTAAGTTCCGCGTTGGAATACAACACAATCCCCATCTCCGTATTCCTCGAAAGCAGCAGTTCCTGCGGAATCTGCTGGCGGTAGTTCCAATTAAGCTGCGCATTCATCCCGGAAGGCTTGATGCGCGGAGCGACAGTCATCACCTGCGTCTGCATCGCCCTTTGATGGGCGGCTCCGTGGAAGGCTGCCGCAGACAAGAGGCATACATAATACGGCTTGCCGACCACCTTCATCAGTTCATGGATGTAGTAGGTCGGAGGAACTATTCCTTTCAGGGCGTATTGGGGAGGGACTACGACATAGAAGCCGCGATAAGGAATCGTAATCCGCCCTCGCGAAGCCTGTCTCTGGAGTTCAGTGATGACGGTCTTCGCTGATAGTCCGGTAGCTTCCCTCACTTCATTAAGAGGGAAGGTCACTTGTCCGCGAATCTCACGTTCCCGTATGAATTCTGACACTGTCATATTGTTCCTTTTTGTCGTCAAAAATATCAATTCTTGTATGTTATAACAAGATTTACGGCAAAAGTAATCAAATATCCAGATATTAGCAAGCATAAAGTGTTTCTTAAGACAGGAGACAGATAAACCTCGCCAAGATTTTGGAATTCGGATCAGCTTTACTAAGTGATTCCTAAAAAATAACTTGGTGCTTTTGCTCGTCTTTTTGGTCTA
>JAUMVX010000065.1 GCA_030529945.1 Bacteroidia bacterium
TCTGATAATGGATCCCACCCGTTTCCAGATAACTTTTGGCCGAGTAAAATCCTCCAAATAAGCGCAGTTACGGAGATTATATGGCGTGTCGCCTTGGTCGGCTCTATCCTTTATTTTGTCCCAGAATTGGTCGAGATGTGCCTTGACGGCAGAATGATCCTTTATTTCGATACGAGGAATCTTACCTTTTACACCATTATGAGTGTTGATCAGCCACAAGTTCGCCCAGTCATATCCGTACCGCTTGATGTCCCGGCCCCGAAGAATCGGTCTAATTAGTTCCACCGTACGTTTCCTCTCTTCTTCGTCGGCACAGTTGGCCAGAATTTCATCACGTTTCTCAGAGGTGATTATAAAGGCATCGTTGTATCCTGTGAGAATACCCCTATAGATCTGCAAGTCCCATTCTCTAAGAGGTATTCCGATGGTTTCTATCTTCTTTTTTATGCTACGTTCGATATCGCTCAAAATAGACCAAGATTCATTTCCAAAAGCGCTTTGCAGACTATGTGTCTGTACATAATCGCTCCTATTCTTTCAGAAACGTGTGGATATACCGTCCCAGTGTGTTCCGGTCTACCTTACAAATCTTGGCAATCTTCCGCTGCGAGACCCCGGCACGGAGTAATTCTACGATAAGCGTCCGCTTGGGGTACAACTTGTACTTTCCTTCCTCAGACTTTCGCCCGACCGGTCTCCCGAGTACCACCCCCTCGGCTTTCTTGCGGGCCACGCTTCTTTTGTGCGCTGGCTGATGAGGTTTCGCTCGATTTCCGCAGACAGGCCAAAGGCGAAGGCCAAGACTTTGCTCTGGATATCCTCTCCAAGTCGGTAATTGTCTTTTATGGTCCAAACTCTGCACTCTTTGGTCATACATATATTGAGAATTTCCATAATCATAAAGAGATTGCGTCCCAGACGGGACAGTTCGGCACAGATGATCAAATCATCCTTCTGAACCCGATTCAGGAGTTTCCCCAGCTCCCGCTTACTATAGTTCTTGGTGCCGCTTATCGTCTCCTCAATCCAGCCGTCAATGCTCATAGATTCCCTCATACAGAAGTTGTTGATTTCAAACCTCTGATTCTCGACGGTCTGTTTGTCGCTGCTGACCCTGATGTAACCATAAATCATACTCTTTTCCTTTTTATTGTGCTTGTTTATTGAAAGTTGGCTATCTCCATAAGACATAAGATAGTCGCTGCCTTCAATAATGTCACCAATGGTTACAAAGTGCTGGCTGTTATTTATATAGCTTCTTGCTTTACTCGCTGATTTTGTGTAAATTAGAGGTATTAACCTAAACACAAAACCAGCTATGAAAATCCTCATTGACAACGGTCACGGGGCCGACACTCCGGGCAAGCGAAGCCCCGACGGAGTGCTCCGGGAATACCTCTGGAATCGCCAGATTGCTGCCCGGATTGTAACTGCGCTCGCCGACCTCGGCCACGATGCCCGGCTCCTCGTTCCGGAAGAGGAGGACATCCCCTTGTCGGAGCGTTGCCGCCGTGTCAATGCTCTCTGCCGGGCCGTGGGCAAGGAGAACGTCATCCTCGTTTCCATCCACTGCAATGCCGCCGGAATGGGCGACCGCTGGTACGATGTCACCGGCTGGTCTGCATACACCTCCCACGGCAATACCCAAGCTGACGAATTGGCCACCTGCCTGTACGATGCCGCCAGATTCCATCTGCCCGGCCAGCGTCTCATAACCGACTACACTGACGGCGACCCCGACCTTGAAGCCGAATTCTATATCCTGCGCCACACTCTGTCTGCAAGCGTCTTGGTCGAGAACTTCTTTATGGATTCCCTCCGCGACTGCGCCTTCCTCCTCTCCGAGAGCGGCCAGACCTCCATCGTCAACCTCCACGTCGACGGCATCTGCCGCTTTCTGGCCTCCAACGCATAGAAGTCTCCATCATTTTTCTCGCATCCCTCACTTCCCTCAGATGTAGGCGGAATGGATGCTAAGGCGTGCCTGTTTACTCTTCCTCGCTGTTCTCCAGTCTGAGTTTTGCCTGGGAGATTTGCTTCTGGAGTTGATTCTTCAAGAGATTCTTGTCGGGAAGTTCGGTGTAGTATTGGGAAACTTGAATGCCCGCATCTCCCAACTGGAGGAGTTGAATCTGCTCATCGTTTCCGGCGGCGCAAAGAAGCAGGCCGAGGGGACTTTCTTCCCCGGGCTGGCGTTCATATTTGTCCAACCAGCGGAGATAGAGTTCCATCTGGCCTTTGTAAGCGGCTTTGAACTTGGTTTTCTTAAGGTCGATAGCCACGAGTCGGTGCAATTTCCTGTGGTAAAAGAGAAGATCCAAATAGAAATCTTCGCCGTCGATAATCATCCGCTTCTGCCTGTCTACAAAAGAGAAACCACTGCCCAATTCCATCAAGAACTGCTGCATACCACTGATAATCATATCCTCCAAATCCTTCTCGCTGTAATATCCTTTGAGGCCGGTGAAATCGAGGAAGTATGGACTTTTGAATACCAGTTCCGGAGAGATGGCCCCGCCCTGCCTTAAGGTGGAGAGTTCGGCGCGGACAATATCTTCCGGTTTACGGCTGATAAGAGTGCGCTCATAGAGCATCCCGTCTTTCTTCTCGCGGAGTTCACGCACACTCCAGTGCTCAGTTGCGGCCATCGTCACATAGAACTCGCGGGCCAGGGCATCTTCAAGCGGCAAAACTTCCAGAAAAGCAGACCAGGGCAATTGTGTCGACAGCGTTGACACAATTTGGAAATCGTCGAATTCCCGGGCGAACTGCATCATTCGGTGGAGATTCCTGGAATTGAAGTCCCTGCCATACAACTCTATCAATTGTGCTGACAATGTTGACACAATTGCCTTCCCGTATTCAGCCCTCTTGTCGTGAAGGACATCCCTGTTGATACGCTCGCCGATATGCCAATACATCAGCGTCAGTTCGCTGTTCACGCTGATGGCCACGCGTTTTCGGGCGGCTTCGATAATCCTGCAAACATCCTTGAACAATCCGGATGGAAAACTGATAGCAATATCTGTCTGGCTCATGGGCTCGTATATTTCAAACAGACAAAAATAATCAATCTTTTCCACATCGCCGAGTCAAATATTAGTTGCAGCACGATAGCGAACAGGATTATGAGCATTTGTACCGACGGTATTATCAGAGCCGATAGATGCGTCCGCTCCGCGCCCGTTCAGGAAAAAAGCGGTCACAGCCAGTTCGCTACGCTAAAGCTGCGCTCACTCGCTGTGGCTCCGTCCTCCGTGGCACTACGCGCCCCTGCGAACTCCACTTATAGCAGCTCCACTGCGAGACTGCTTGCTCCCGCTCTGAATGTGTCTTCGCTAAAGCTACGCCACATTCCTTCGCTCTTGCGGCGCAGACTCGCGGCCGTTCCGCACCCCGATGCGACGGACGGCAACAATGGCGAACAGCACACTGATGCCGAGGGCAATATAAAGCGGTACTTGCCCGTCAGGTCGGCAAAGCCGCCCGGACCGGCAACCCTCCATTGCCACCCGCCGCGAGGAGACTGTTCCGGTCAAAGCCCGGCACAGACTCCTTCCGCCCTCCCCATAATAAAAGAGAAAAAGGTCACGGTCGGTTCCCTCGCAAGCTCAGTCACCCATCGTGCCTGTTTATGCCCCTCAATCCCCACAGGGGAAGAATAACCGCCCGGGAGGCCTCGTGGCAGTGCGAGCGCTAGTCCCCGTAATCCACCAACTTATACATAATCTATCTTATCACAACTTTATCATTATCACGACCTGCCCTTCAAAAGATGCCTTGCAGCGCACTCTGGAGGGCAAGTTGGTAAAAGATTGTTAGGATAATATTTTCGCTCAGCAGAGGTTTTTCAGGAACTCCTCCAGCTCGGAGTCGTGCTCCCAGTCTCTGGTTTTGGCACCGTCATCTATCTTCGCCTGCATCCTGCTGAAGGCCTCCTCTCTGGCTTTCGCATCGGCTCGGGCGTATATTTCCGTGGTCTGGATGCTGACGTGACCGAGGAAGTCCCTTATGTGTATCAGGTCCAGGCCTGCCTGAAGCAGGTGCATCGCCTTTGAGTGCCGGAACATGTGAGGATGGACATTTGCCGGTATGAGATCCGCTCTCTGGGCACGGGCCGTGTCGGCGTATTTCCGGATTATCTTCGTTATCGCCGTGCTGCTCAGCTTCTGATGCCAGTAGTTGTAGAACAGCGGCTTGTGTTCTGCGCCCGGAGCATCCAGCGAATGTATTTCCGTGTATTTCTTCAGCGGGCCGGCCAGATCCTCGC
Source organism: Bacteroidia bacterium (assembly GCA_030529945.1). Lineage (GTDB taxonomy): Bacteria > Bacteroidota > Bacteroidia > Bacteroidales > UBA932 > Cryptobacteroides. The sequence continues at coordinate 4,271 of JAUMVX010000065.1, forward strand.
TGATGAACACACGTCTTTCCTTGTCGCCTTTCCCCGTGATGGTCACCGAGCACGGGCTGTTGTAGCTGATGGTTGACGGCGTGAGGTCTATTATTTCCTGGACGCGGGTCGCGGTCTCGTACATCAGCGTCAGCATTACATAGTCCCTCAGGCCTTTGTCCGTGGAGTAGTCAGGCTGTTTCAGCAGCAGGTCGATGCCGTCCTTCGTGAGATAGTCTATGACCCTCTTGTGCTCCCGCTTCTTCGGTATCTGCGCTATGTCGGACCATTGCTTCATATTTGCGGGGTCGCACTGCATCATGTAGCAGATGAAGCTGCGGATGGAGATGAACCTGTGGTTGCGCGTCCTGGCGCTGTTCCCTTTGTCCGACTCGAGATGGTTCAAGAACTCAAGTACGTTGTCCTTCGTGACGTGCTTGAAGGTCAGTTTGTCGATTGGGGTGTCCGTATGTTTGGACAGGAACTTGAAGAACTGCATGAAGGCGTCCCTGTATGCCCCCCTTGTGTTTTTGCTGATGCCTCTGACGTTGGCGAGGTACACGTTGAAGTAACTGTCCAGACAGGCGGGCAGCTGTCTATATTCTCTTTTCATTGCATAAGTAGTTGACGACTTGACTGATATATTCCTTGATGATTGCAGTGTTCTGCGCATCCATCTCCATTATTTCGGGGTACATCTCCTCCGTCAGCCGGAGGTAATGCTCCGTCCCGTATATGTCCCTGTGCCCCATGAAGGTGGAGAGCAGAGGAAGCGAGCAGTACATGTCGTATCCCGCCTTCCTCATCTTCATGAAGGCGTGCACACACGCAGTGTGCCTCAGATGGTGGATATGCGGGCCCTCTTTTCCGCCCTTGAACGGTATCCCCGCCGTCTGAAGTATCTTCTGGAAGTGCATGTACGGGTTGGTTCGGTTCAGCCTGTGGCCGTCGGAGGCGACGAAGAAGGCGCTGTCCGGATGGGCGATGCCGTCCTTCCTAATCTTGTCCCGGTAGTAGATGTATTGCTTCAGAACCGCCTCAAGGCTTTCGTTGATGGGGGCATAACGCTGATGGTGATTCTTGGGGTCATTGATCACTATGACGTGTTTCTCGAAGTCGATGTCCCGGTTCCTGAGGTCAAGAGCCTCGCTGATGCGCATTGCCGTGCTGTACAGTGTCCTTATCAGCGCCGGGATTGAGATGGCTATCTGCGACACCCGCTTGTTCTGCACCCGCACGCCATCGGCCGCGCTAAAGATGGCGGCCATCTCCTCCTCGGAGTAGATGTACTGCTCTATGTGGGAACCTTGATGACGCGGCATATACGGCACGAAGCATTTCACGCCCTTGTGGTTGAGATATCGGGCAAGCTTGATGTACGTGATCTGGCGCAGGTATATGGTGGTCTTCTTCAGATGAGCGATTGATTCAAGCCACTGATTATAGGCTTCTTCGGTCAGGGTGGCCTCCTTGTAACCGATGTGCTGCAGGAACTGGTCCAGCTGAGAGAACGTGTATTTGGTGTCGTCGGCGCGGTAGCCGAGGCTCACGCGCCATTCGTGGTATTCGGTGAAGTATGCGGCCATGCTGCTTCTGTAGTCGGTGATTCTAATCATACAGTATCCCTCCTTTCTGGATGTAGAAGTTCCTGTCCACCATCGGAACTTCAAGCGCACACTCGAGCAGGTGCTTTATGTCCACGGACAGGTACGTCTTGGTGGATTCGGTCGACGAGTGCCCGAGGATGCTGGAGATTACGGGCAGGGTGGTGTCGTTCATGAGCATGTTTGTGGCGAGGGAGTGTCTCAGTGAATGCGCTCCCTGCTTGCGGCCGTTCGCCTCGACTCCGGAAGCCCTGATGCGGTCCCGCAGGGCGCACGACACCGAGCACGGGGTCATGCCGAGGAACGGCCCGGAGTGGGATATGAAGACCCTCTGCTCCTTCACCTTCGGCCGGCCGTGCAGGGTGTAGTCCCGGATTGCGTTGCCGACATCCGGAAGCAGCGGAAGCACGATTTCCACCTTAGTCTTGTACTGGACCAGACGTATCTCGTTCTTGTGCCAGTCGATGTTCGAGTATTGCAGGAGGCTGATGTCGGAAGTTCTCAAGCCCAGACGGGATGCGCACAGAAGCATCGCATAGTCGCGTTTCCCCTTCGCGGACAACCTGCTGATGGACTTCTCTATATGCCGCACCTCCTCGATTGTATATACCGAGGGCAGTTTCGCCTTCTTCGGCAGGTGGACGCTGCGGAACAGTTCAAAGAAGGAGTCCTTGACGACACGGTTCTCGTGCAGATACATGAAGAAGCATTTCAGACAGGTCAAGGCTTCGTCCTTCCTCCGCTCGAGAGATGTTATATGAGAGATGATTACGTCCCAAGTCACGTCGTGAAGGTCAAGATGCTGGCGTTTCAGGTTTATGGCAAAGGATTCCAGCAGTTTTCCATTACATCTGACGGTAGATGGTGACAGAAGTCTGTCTTTCTCAAGATACTTGAGATACTTTTCGGCCTCCTGTCCTATGATTCCTTCCCAGTGGTAGCTGAGGTCCTTGGTTCTCGCCCTGGTGTATTCCTTCCCCTCCATTCCGTTGTTCAGGAGGGTGATTGCGGCTCTCGCATGCTGCTTTATGGCTTTGGACGGGAGGGGATCCGCCATCAGACAGTTCAGATAAAGGTTGCCGATGGCCGGCTCATACTGGGCGATGTCATTCTCCTCCATGAAGACGAACATCCTGCGCAGGGCGGTAAGATGGGAGGAGATGGTCGAACTGCTGAAGCCGTAGGACTGGAGCAACTCCACGAATGGTTGCACAAGCTCTTCGCGTGCGGTCGGGTAATGTAGCATAACGGTGATTTTTAAGTGAAACATTACCCAAAAGAACAAAACTGGGAAATTATTATCAGAAAATATTATCAAAACTCGTCTTGATTATCAGGCGGATGCAGGAACTATGGCCTTCGGAGTTATGATAATGATAAAGTTGTGATAAGATAGATTATCCAAACGTTTGGATAATCTATCGAGATTGTGTAACAGGCCGTCGGGGCTCCTTACCCCGCCGCCTGTTTTCGCTCCGCACACAATCTAGATTATGTTAAGTTGGTTCCCTCTGTGCTGTGCAAGCATTTTCCCTCTGAACTCCCGGGCGAAGCGGCGGCGAACAGGAGTTTCGGCCAGGGAGGGGACCACCCCTTCCCTCAGTCCAAAACTCCGGACTTTGCGTGACCGCAAAGTCCATCACCGGACACCGTTGACGATATGCGACCATCATCACCCGCAATCAGCTTGGGAGCAGTATGAGCAAGTCCGCCGCCTTATGCGCCCAGGCGCGGGTCGGCCCGTGGCCAAAGACCGGCAGTCAGGCAGAGCCTGCCAGCCCGTCTTCGTCCCCGTTCCTCCGAGGTAAACCCTATGGGCTTGGTCATACCCCGGCTGCCATTCCTCCAGCATCTGCAAGATGTCGCAGCCGCTTCACTTGCAGACGCTTCCGGGCGCCGGGGAGGCAGCCGTTCCGGCTGCTGGCGCAGAGAGTGCCGGACACCCGCGCACAGGCGATATCGACGCTAACGCGACAGAATCGCCTATTGTCACCGCGCAGTCCGTCACTCACTGCGCCGATACGCCCGCTCCATCATCATAGTCGTTCTCGTCAGAATCAAGGCCAATACCCGGGTGCAGATTACCATCGTACCACGCGCCAACGAGATTGCCTGCGCCCCTGGGGAAATGTGCCGTCCCGGCCCAAGTTCCGGAGGCCGTCTGCCCACCACACAGGGACGGGTCCTTCCGCTGTTCCAGGGAGCCTGCGTCTCCCTTCCACGCCGCTCCAGAACCCGTCCCCGGCCCGCACTGCCAGACCGCCTCCGGAACCACACTCCGCTTCGCTCCGTGCCCTTTGTCACCGGGAGACTTACAAGGGGCTACCCGCATCAAGATTGGTGCAAACGCCAACGAAATCTCCCGCTCGACCGTACCCCGTGCAAGACTCCCGGCGACAAAGGCTGAACCTCCTCGCCCGTATCATCTTCGGTGCTGATTCGACCCTCATCGCCCGCTCGGGCCGCAATGAAGGAAGATATAAAAACACACAGAGAGCAGCGGCAAAGCCGCTGCCGCTTCGAAGCATTATGTGACCGGAATCATACCTAAAAACAGGACTAATTCGCTGTGGATAAATTTGTTATTCTTGCATATTATTCGTAACTTGAGGTCGGTTAATCTTGGCTCATATATTGAGAGTATGGATAAAAACACCTTCTCCGTTTCCGAAGTCGAAGCGACCATCGTAGACTTCTACCCTGATGTCCGCATTGAAGAATTCTTTGTGGACAAACTGGATATGACCCTGAATAATGTCGCTCTCGAAACTTAACGCGCTTGCTCTGCTACGGCTCAGCACAGGCCCTGCTTAAGACTTGTAACGCGCCCTCAGGCACTCATCAAACCGCTATGCCTCGATTCTATCCGGATATTCTTGTCAGTGATTGCTGGGCTTCCCTCGGCAACAAGACTTTCTATCACCGGAACGGCAAGTGCTTCTATCGAAAGAAAGCCTCGCCGGAGTTTTCCGGGACCGATGGGCAGTTAAATCAGGCAGGATTGCACCATCGGGCTCTGGAGGCGTGGCGGACACTGACACCAGAAACACAGCATCTTTGGAACGAATACGCGCAACCTGTCCCGAGCCAGAGAATGCCTTATGATGCCTCCACTTCCATATCGGGCTACAACCTTTTCGTGTCGGCTTATCACGGATTTGCCCAACTGGGGAATGAACATATTCCCGCTCCTCACAGGAAAGAGGCATTCCCTGTCTTCTCCCTCGATTTCGTGTCCGCACAAGAAACAGCCGAGGCTGCTTTGCTCCTTACATTCCGCTCGACATTCAGCCAAGAGTTTGACGGCACACGTTTCCGGTACTTGCTGAAACTCCAGTTGGAGAGACCCGGGTATGGACGGAACCCTGGCCTGATGCGGAACTTTCTGTCTCTGCCGGGCAGCTCCGCAACCGGGCAAGACGTGAACTTCTTGATACCGGATTTCCGTAATGTCTGGCACTTGAACTTGCCGGATTACCAAGCGCATTGTCGATACCTGCTTCTCGATTCCGAGACCGGTTTCAGGTGTCGATTCAAGGAAAAATCATTCGAGTTTTCTTACGGATACTAACGGCTATTTATAGATATCTACGCTTTATATAAAAAGCCGTAAATAGTTGTAAATCACTAAAAAAGTTTTTGTATATTTGTTACAGGGAAGAAGCGATTCGGACCTG